>JBAPWU010000154.1:0-8940 GCA_049283855.1 Kineosporiaceae bacterium | reverse complement strand
GGCCCGGCCGCTGCCGATCGGACGGCGGGTGCGCCAGTACGCGGCAGGGTCGGCGTTCGCCGGGCTGCTCGCGCTGGCCGCCCTGGCCGACGGCGTGGTCGCGCGCTGGGAGGGCATCGCCCTGCTCGGCGTGTACGTGGCCCTGGTCGCGCTGGTCTGGTGGCGGGAGCGGGAGCCTCCGGCCATCGGCGAACTCGCTGAACTCGACGACGACGAGGACGAGGACGGCGACGAGAGCGGCGGCGAGGACCACGGTGAGGGCGGCGGCGCGGCCCCCCGCTGGCGGGCGCTGGCGGGAGCCCTGGTCGGCATCGGGGTGATGACCGCGGGTGGTGCGCTGGCGGTCGACGGCGCCGAACGGGTGGTCGCCGCGTTCGGGATCGCCGATCAGGGGGTCGGGCTGACCGCGCTGGCCCTGGCCACGACCGCCGAACTGTTCGCGCTGGTCGTCGCCGCCCTCCGGCGGGACGTGGCCGAGGTCGCCGTGGCCGGAGTGGTCGGCAGCGCCGCGTACAACGCCACGGTCTCCCTCGGGCTCGCCGCCGTCGTCCGTCCGCTCGGCGTCCCCGGCCTGGCGCCGTCGGCCCTCACGGCCGCAGCGCTGCCGCTGGTCGTGCTCCTGCTCGGCCGTCGGGGCCGTCTCGGCCGCCCTGCCGGCGCGGTGCTCGCCGCCGGGTACCTGGTCTATCTCGCGGTGGTGCTCGCCGGGTAGCCGGTCACAGGCCGGCGAACAGATCCGTCTCCAGCCCGGCCTCGTTCACCGGCCCCTGGGTGCCCTTGGCGATGCGGAAGAACTCGACCCCCCACATGGCCTCGCCCTCGTCCCCGGACATGGCGAAGAACGGGCCGTCCGCGGTGATCTGGGTCGCGTGCGCCTTGAGCGCGGCCATCTTGTGCGAGGAGTAGTCGGTGGCGTCGACCATGGCCGAGAGGTTCGCGTCGTCGGTGACGAACGGAGGCAGTGGTCCGTCCGGGTCCATGCCCTGGAACGAGGTGGTGTCGCCGGAGGCGCGCAGCCGGCGCAGGCCCTCGCGCATCCGGCTCGCGGACATGGCTCCCCAGTAGACCTTGGGGATGTCCCAGGCCCGGCCCAGGTCGAGGCGATAGGAGGGCACCGCGGCCAGGGCCGCGCCGTACGTCGCCACCCGGTGGGCCTGGATGTGGTCGGGGTGGCCGTACCCGCCGAACTCGTCGTAGGTGACCAGCACCTGGGGCCGGACCTCGCGGATGACGGTGACCAGATGGTTGGCCGCCTCGGCCAGGTCGGCCCGGGCGAACGCGTTCTCGTGCACGTCGTCCGCAGCGATCGCGTGCCCGTCGTCGTGCCACTTCATGCCCGAGTCGCGATAGCGGCCGAAGCCGCCGAGGAACCGGTGGTCGGTGACGCCGAGCTCGCGCATCGCGTCGGCCAGTTCCTGCCGTCGGTGTTCTCCGAGCGCGTCGTCCCGATCGGCGGCCAGGTGTTCGAGCCCGGGCACCAGGATCTCGCCCAGTTCGCCTGCGGTACAGGTCACCAGGGTGACCCCGCGCCCCTCGGCGGCGTACCGGGCCATCGTGGCGCCCTGGCCGATCGACTCGTCGTCGGGGTGGGCGTGGACGAGCAGCAGTCTCTGCGCGGGGACCTGGGTCATCCGGAGAGCCTAACCTCGCGGCCGGGCGGGAGCGTGCCTGCGCTCGCTCCTGTGAACGAGGTCGAGCCGCTGCCCGAGCCCGGGCGCTGGCCCATCTGGCCCGGCTCGATGTCGAGCCGGGCCCGGCCACGGTCTGCAGCGTGTTCCTGCGCACCGCCCACGCCGTGGAGGGCCTGCCTGGGCTCGTTCGCTACCGGCACAACGCCTCCGGTCGCACCCAGCGTGAGCTGACCACCGCCGCGGCATGGTTCGCTGTGCTCACGGACGACTTCGGGTTGAGCCTGCCCGAGCTCTCACGTCAGGAGCGTCACGCTCTGTGGTCGACAGCACGACGCGCCCATGACCAATGGCTCGCAGGAGCCCTCACCCCCGGAGAACAATGACCGCCGTGGAGAGCACGCGCACCTTCCCCTACGCCCCGGCCGACCTCGACGACGACCTGCGCTGGTGGGCGGCCGCCAACTACCTCACCGTCGGCCAGATCTACCTGCAGGACAACGCGCTGCTGCGCGAGCCGCTGGCCTACGACCACATCAAGCCGCGCCTGCTCGGCCACTGGGGCACCAGCCCCGGGCTGTCGATGATCTACGCCATCCTGAACCGGGTGATCCGGGAGACGGGCAGCGACTGGCTCTACGTCACCGGGCCGGGGCATGGCGGCCCTGCCCTGGTCGCCGCCGGCTACCTCGACGGGGTCTACTCCGAGGTGTACCCGCAGATCACCCAGGATGCCGAGGGCGTGCGCAGGCTGTTCCGGCAGTTCTCCTCTCCCGGAGGCGTGCCCAGCCATGTCAGCGTGCAGACCCCGGGCAGCATCCACGAGGGCGGCGAGCTCGGCTACGCCCTGATCCATGCCGGGGGCGCCGCCTTCGACCATCCCGACCTGTTCGTGGCCTGCGTGGTCGGCGACGGCGAGGCCGAGACCGGTCCCCTGGCGGCCTCCTGGCGCCTGCCGAACTTCCTCAATCCCCGCCGCGACGGCGCCGTCCTGCCGATCGTGCACCTCAACGGCTACAAGATCTCCGGTCCCACGGTGCTCGGCCGCACCGAGGACGCCGAGGTCGAGGCCTACCTGAACAGCCAGGGCTGGGACGCGGTCACGATCAGCGGCGACGATCCCCGGCGGGTGTTCACCGAGCTCCACACCGCGATCCGGCGGGCCCACGCCGCCATCACCACCCTGCAGGACGGCGTCCGCAGCGGCAGGGTGGACGCCCAGGCCCGCCACCGCTGGCCGGCCATCGTGCTGCGCACCCCGAAGGGCTGGACCGGCCCGCACACCGTCGACGGGATCCAGGTCGAGGGCACCAACCTGTCCCACCAGGTGCCGCTGTCGGGTGTGATCGGCAACCCCGAACACCTGGCCATCCTCGAACGGTGGCTGCGCTCCTACCGGCCCGAGGACCTCTTCGACGCCGACGGCGCGCCGGTCGCCTCGATCGCCGCGCTCGCGCCGTCCGGTGACCAGCGGATGTCGAGCACCCCGTACGCCAACGGTGGCCTGTTGCGCCGCGACCTGAGCATTCCCGAGCTGGAGAAGTACGAGGTCGGTGTCGATCATCGCGGGGCGGTGTGGAGGGAGAACACCGCGCCGCTGGGCGAGTTGCTGCGCGATGTCTACGCGGCCAACGGGACCGCGAACGGCGGTGGCACCTTCCGGCTGTTCTGCCCGGACGAGACGGCGAGCAACCGGCTGCAGGCCGTGTTCGAGGAGACCGACCGCTGCCTGTGCGGGCCGCTGGTCGAGACCGATCGCCAGCTGTCGGCCGAGGGCCGCGTGATGGAGGTGCTCAGCGAGCATCTCTGCCAGGGCTGGCTGGAGGGCTACCTGCTGTCGGGCCGGCACGGCATGTTCGCCACCTACGAGGCGTTCGCGATGGTCTCGGTGTCGATGGCCGTGCAGCACGTCAAGTGGATGCAGCATGCCCACACCCTGGACTGGCGTGCTCCGGTGTCCTCGCTCAACGTGCTGCTCACCTCGACCTGCTGGCGCAACGACCACAACGGGTTCTCCCACCAGGGGCCGGGCATGATCGATGCACTGATCCCGCTCAGCCCCGAGGTGGTGCGGGTCTGGCTGCCGCCGGACGCCAACACCACGCTGTCCATCGCCGACCACTGCCTGCGCAGCACCGACCACGTCAATGTGATCGTGGTCGACAAGCAGAAGCATCTGCAGTACCTCTCGCTCGAGGAGGCCGACCAGCACTGCGCCGCCGGGGCCGGGGTGTGGGAGTGGGCCGGCACCGCGGCGCCGCGCCAGGACCCCGACATCGTGCTGGCCTGCGCCGGTGACGTCGCCACGCAGGAGACCCTGGCGGCCGCCGAACTGCTGCGCGAGTACACCCCGGACCTGGTGGTGCGGGTCGTGAACGTGGTCGACCTGATGGCGCTGCTGCCGGAGAACGACCACCCGCACGGCTTCTCGGACAGCCAGTTCGATCAGCTGTTCACCCCGGACCGGCACGTGGTGTTCGCGTTCCACGGCTATCCGCGGGCCATCCACCAGCTGATCCACGGGCGCACCGAGCCCGGCCGGTTCCACGTGCGCGGGTTCAACGAGCAGGGCACCACGACCACCCCCTTCGACATGCTGGTGCTGAACCGGATGAGCAGATTCCATCTCGCCACCGAGGCGCTGCGCCGCAGCACCCGCCGGGTGGCCGGGTGGGACCGGCTGCAGGACCTGTGCCGCGAGCGGCTGGAGGAGCACCACACCTACATCCGCGAGCACCTGGCCGACCTGCCCGACATCGCCGCCTGGACCTGGTCGGCGGGTTAGGGGTGCGGACATGTCCGATCTGGTCCTGGTCCTGAACGCCGGCTCCTCCTCGCTGAAGTACCAGGTGGTCGACCCCGTGGCGGGGTCCGTGGCGACGTCCGGCAGGCGGGAACGGATCGGCGAGCCGGGGTCCCCCCTGACCGATCATCGGGCGGCGTTCGAGACGGTGCTGGACTCGCTCGCGGCGCAGGGACCGGATCTGCGCGCCGAGCCGCCGCTCGCGGTCGGGCACAGGGTCGTCCACGGCGGGGCGAGGTTCACCGCGCCCACCGTGGTGGACGAGGAGGTGGTCGCGGCGATCCGCGAGCTGGAGCCGCTCGCGCCGCTGCACAACCCGGCCAACCTGACCGGGATCCTGATCGCGCGGGAGGCGCTGCCGGGCGTGCCCCAGGTCGCGGTGTTCGACACCGCCTTCCACGCCACGATCCCCGCGTCGGCGTCCACGTACGCCGTGCCCCGGGAGTGGCGCGAGCGGCACGGGGTGCGCCGGTACGGCTTCCACGGCACGTCACATGCGCATGTCTCGCAACGGGTCTCGGCCCTGGTGGGTCGTGACGACGCGGCCGTGGTGGTGCTGCACCTGGGCAACGGGGCCAGCGCCTGCGCCGTGCTCGGTGGGCGCAGCGTGGAGACCTCGATGGGCCTGTCCCCGCTCGAGGGCCTGGTCATGGGCACGCGGAGCGGGGACCTCGACCCCGCGACGATCGGTCACATCTGCCGCTGCACCGGCCTGAGCGTCGAACAGGTCGACCACGCCCTGCAGCACGACTCGGGGCTGGAGGGCCTGACCGGGGTCAACGACTTCCGCACCGTCCAGCAGCGCGCCGACGCCGGGGACGCCGCGGCGGCACAGGCCATCGCGGTCATGGTGCACCGGCTGGTCAAGTACGTGGGGGCCTACGCCGCGGTGATGGGCAGGCTCGACGCGATCGCCTTCACCGGCGGGATCGGCGAGAACGCGGTCCGGCTCCGGGCCGTGGTGCTGGACGCGCTGTCCCTGTTCGGGTTCGAGCTGGACGCCGCCGCGAACGCCGCCGCCGTGGGTGGTGGCTCGGAGCATCGGATCACCACGCCGGGGAGCCGGGTGGCCGGCTACGTGGTGCCGCCCGGTGAGGAGCTCGAGATCGCTCGCCAGTGCATGCAGGTCCTCCAGGAGGTGCGCCGTGACCGACCCGCGTGAGCAGTACCTGATCCGCTACGCAGGCTCCTTCGCCCCGTTCGTGGTCGAGCGCGCCGAGGGCTCGTGGGTACACACCACCGACGGGCGCCGGATCCTCGACTTCACCTCCGGCCAGATCAGTTCGACCCTGGGCCACAACCATCCCCGGGTGGTCGCCGCGATCGAGCATTCACTACGGACGGCGATCCACCTCAACTCGTGGATGCTCGCCGAGGACGTGCTCGAGCTGGCCCGACGCCTGGCCGGGCTGCTGCCCGATCCGCTGGACCGGACCATCCTGCTCAGCACCGGGTCGGAGACCAACGAGTTCGCGATCCGGATGGCGAAGGTCGCCACCGGCGGCTTCGAGATCGTGGGCCTGACCCGCAGCTTCCACGGCCTGCTCGCCGGAACCACCTCGGTCACGTTCTCCATGGGACACAAGGGATCGGGGCCGTTGATGCCCGGTTCGTACGCCGTCCCCGCGCCGTACTGCTACCGCTGCCCGCTGCAGTTGACCCGGGACAGCTGCGAGCTGGCCTGCCTCGACCTGGGCCTCGACCTGGTCGACCAGCAGTCGGTGGGTGCGCTGGCCGGCATGATCGTGGAGCCGGTGCTGTCCACCGGAGGGGTGATCCCGCTTCCGGAGGGCTACCTCGCCGCGGCCAGGGCCGCCTGCGGGCAGCGGGGCATGCTGCTGATCGTCGACGAGGCGCAGACCGGCCTGGGCCGGGTCGGGGCGTTGTTCGCCTCGGTGGCCGACGGCGTCGTCCCCGACATCCTGACCATGTCCAAGACCCTCGGCGGCGGTGTCCCGGTCGGCGCCACGGTGACCAGCGCCGCGATCGAGCAGGCGTGCGTCGACGCCGGGCTGATGCACATCACCACCCACGTCAACGACCCGATGCTGGCCTCGGTGGGGCTGGCGGTGCTGGACGCCCTCGAGGAGGAGGACCTGGCCGCGCGGGCCGCGACGCTGGGGGAGTACCTGATGGCCGGGTTGCGCGAGCTCGCCGAACGGCACGAGCAGATCGGCGACGTCCGCGGGCGCGGCCTGCTGGTCGGCCTGGAACTGGTCACCGACCGCGGGTCGAAGGCGCCGGCGAACGCGCTCGGGGCCGCGGTCACCGAGGAGTGCCTGCGCCGCGGCCTGTCGATGAACATCGTCAAGGGCGACGGCTCGCAGACCAACTGCTTCCGGATGGCACCGCCGTTGACGGTCACCACGGCCGAGATCGACCTCGCCGTGAGCATCATCGACGAGGCCCTGACCGCCGTGCTGGCGTCGGGCCCCGCCCACACTGCCCGCCCATGAGCCGGATCCCCGTGGTGCTCGATGTCGACACCGGGGTCGACGACGCCTGCGCCGTCCTGTTCGCGGCCCGCCACCCGGGGCTGGACCTGCGCGCCGTGAGCTGCGTGGCCGGCAATGCCGAGGTGGACCGGGTCGTGGCGAACACCCTGCTGGTGCTGGACGTCGCCGGCCGGCCCGACGTACCGGTCGCCCGGGGCGCCGAGCGGCCGCTGCTCGAACCGGGGCGGCCCGCCCGGCACGTGCACGGCGAGGACGGGATGGGCGACCTCGGTTGGACCCCGTCGACGCGTCACCCGGATGATCGGCACGCCGTGGAACTGCTGCGCGACGTGCTGGTCGGTGCGGCCGGTGACGGGGAGCGGGTGACGCTGATCCCGTTGGCGCCGCTGACCACCATCGCTCTGCTGCTGCGCACCTACCCCGAGGTGGCCCGGGGGCTGTCCCGGATCGTGTTCATGGGAGGCGCCGCCCTGGTCGGGAACGCCACGGCCGCAGCGGAGTTCAACGTCTGGCACGACCCCGAGGCGGCGGCGATCGTGCTGGACGCCGCCACCGCCCTCGGCATCCCGGTCACCATGTACGGGCTGGACGTCTTCTACGACGTGCGGGTCGACGCCGCCCGGGCGGGGGAGCTGATGGCCTCGCCCAGCGCCGCCGCGCGCCTCGCCGGAGGCCTGATCGACTTCCAGTGCCGCCGGTTCGCCGCCGACGACGCCACGATCGGCGACGCCGGAGCGGTGTGCGCGGTGGCCGAGCCGGCCGGGCTGACCACGCGGGCGCTGCCCGTGCGGATCGAGCTGGCCGGGTCCTGGACCCGGGGTCAGACCGTGGTCGACCAGCGCGACTGGGCCGGCGACCAGGCGCACGACCCGCACGGGCCGGCCCCGTCGGTGATCGACGTGGCGCTCGGGATCGACGCCGCCCGCTACGCATCGATGTGGCTGCAGACCGTCACCGGATAGCCGCCGGGAGGAACCCGGGGTCAGCGCACCGGCCGGACCGCGAGCACGCTCTGCCGCCCCGCCACCCGGGTGAGCACGATGGTCGTCTCGTTCTCGCCCCAACTCGTGGACAGCCGGAGCTGGCGGCGCAGCTGTTCCGGCTGCACCGCCGTCCCCCGCTTCTTGATCGTCAAACGGCCGATGCCGCGGTCGCGCAGCCAGCTGCGCAGGGTCTTCAGCTGGAAGGCGAACACGTCCTCGACGGCGTAGGCCCGGGCCAGCTCGGTGCGTACGAGCTGGTCGCTGGTGACGTAGGCGATGCTCGGGTCGAGCAGCCGCCCGTTGACCGCCGCCGCCACCTGGGCGACCAGGCCGGCGCGGATCACCGCGCCGTCCGGCTCGTACAGCACCGCTCCCACGGGGCCGGGCCCGACCTGTGGCATCCCGACGTCGGTGACCTCGGCCGGGGAACGCTCCTGGTCGCCGTCCGCCGGAAGCACCAGGGCGGCGCGCCGGACGCCGTCGCGAGCCAGCATGCCGAACCACAGCCCGGCCTCGACCACGTCTCCGGCCACGGAGATCCACTGCGCCTCGGCGCCGTCCGGCACCAGATGGTGCGGCACGCCGGGCGCGGTCTTCATGCCGACCGCGGGCAGCCGCCGGGCCAGGTCGAGCACGAAGGACAGCGGCGGCGACCCGGCCCGTGGGTCGAGCAGCCGCTTGCCGGACATGCTGCCCGAGGTCACGCGCCGGGACGGGTCGAGGAAGGCGCCGCCGATGCCGGCGAGATCCGTGCGGGTGGCGTCCTCACAGCGCACGACCGCCTCGGGCCAGTGCCGCAGGTTCATCGTGGCGACGGCGGCGGTGACCTCGTCCTGCTCGACGGCCACCACCTCGCGCTCGAAGGTGGCCAGGGCCATCGAATCGGCCCCGATCCCGCAGCCCAGGTCGGCCACCCGGGCGATGCCGGCCGAGGTGAACCGCTGCGCGTGCCGGGCGGCGACCTGGAACCGGGTGGCCTGCTCGAGCCCGGTCGGGGTGAACAGCATGCCGCCCGCGAACGGGCCGAACTTGGCCGAGCCCGCAGCGCGCAGCCGGGACTGGGTCAGGGC
>JBAPWU010000153.1:0-2754 GCA_049283855.1 Kineosporiaceae bacterium | reverse complement strand
CTCGACCTGCGCGCCCCCTACAAGACCGACTTCCGTGCGCTGCTCGCCGACCTCGGCACGGTGCGGGCCGCCCACCCGGACGTCGCCGTCGTGTTCGTCGGCTCCGGGCCGCCGTGGGGCTGGCAGGACGCGCCCGCGCGGTCCGGCGACGGGGGCGGGTACGCGCTGCACCCGGGAGTGCCGGTGACCCGGGTGAGGTCGCCGGGGGCCGTGGTGCGGTCGTCGGGCGCACAGGTCGTGGTCGTCTACCGCGGGGTCGCCGAGCCCGATGTCGACCAGGAGGTGTCCGTCCTCGCGCACCGGCTCGGGCCGAGCTGTCGCCGGATCCCGATCCACGGCCTCGGTGTGCTGCGGTGCGGCGCCTCGTGACGGGCCGGCCGGGGAACGCTCCGCCCCAGACCTGAACCCCTCCGAGGAAGGACACCGACGTGCTGCACAAACGGGACGACCGAACGGCAGCTGCTCGTCGCCGCCGGCCACGGGGCAGACACACCCTCAGACCGGTCCCGAGGCTGCGTCGGCGCCGTGCGGTGAGCCGGACGCTGGACGCGCTGGGCTGTCTGCTGGTGCTGATCGCGTTGCTGGCTCCGAACCGGATCGGCGACCTGAGACCGGCCGCGTTCCTGCGCCTCCCCGTGGAGGCGCTGGTGGGAGTGGCCCTCATCCTGGCGGTGCCGCCGAGGGCGCGCAGGGCAGCGGCTGCACTCGGGGGAGCGGCGCTGGGGGTGGTGACCCTGGTCAAGGCCCTCGACCTGGGGTTCCACGCCGTCCTGTCCCGGCCCGTCGACCCGATCCACGACTGGGCGCTGCTCGGCCCCGCCCTGGAGTCCGTCCGGGCCTCGGCGGGGCGGACCGGGGAGGCGCTCGCCGTGGCCGGTGCCGTCGGTGTCGGCGCCGGCGTCGCCGTCCTGCTGACCCTGTCGGTCCTGCGCTCGACCCGGTTGGTGACCCGGCACCGTTCCACGGCGGTCCGCGCCACCGCGGCGGCCTCGGTGGTGTGGATCGGCTGCTCCGTGCTCGGCGTGCAGCTCGCTCCGCGGCAGCCGGTCGCCGCGGCGGCCACGGTCGGCGACGTCCTCGACCACACCCGGCAGGTGCGGGACGAGTGGCGCAGCCAGCACGCCTTCGCCGCCGATCTGGCCGTCGATGCCGCACGCACCACCCCCTCCGACAGACTCCTGGGCGGCCTTCGCGGCAAGGACGTGGTGGTCGCGTTCGTCGAGAGCTACGGGCGTGACGCGGTCGAGGATCCGGCGTTCTCGCAGCAGGTGGGCGCGGTGCTCGACACCGGAACCCGGCGGCTGCGGGCGGCGGGATACGGCTCCCGCAGCGCCTTCCTCACCTCGCCGGTGTCCGGAGGAGGCAGCTGGCTGGCCCACGCCACGCTGCTGTCCGGGGTCTGGACCGACAACGCGCAGCGCTATCAGAAGCTCCTCGCGAGCGACCACCTCACCCTCAACGGCGCCTTCAAACGCGCGGGCTGGAGCACCGTGGGCATGATGCCGGGCGTCATCAGGCAGTGGCCGGAGGGTGCGTTCTACGACTTCGACCGGGTCTACGACTCCCGTCAGCTGGGGTATCGCGGCCCACGCTTCACCTGGGCACGGGTTCCCGACCAGTACACGCTGTCGGCCTTCGAACACCTCGAGCACGCCCCTGCCGGCCGCACGCCGATCATGGCCGAGATCCCTCTCGTCTCGAGCCATCACCCCTGGGCCCCCATCCCCCGGATGATCGGCTGGGACCAGCTCGGCGACGGGTCGGTCTTCGGCCCGATGACGGCGGCGGGGCAGCGTCCCGCCGAGGTGTGGAAGGACCCCGCACGGGTGCGGGTCGAGTACCGGCGATCCATCGAGTACTCGTTGAGCAGCCTGATCTCCTACGTGCAGACCTACGGCGACGACGATCTGGTGCTCGTCTTCGTCGGTGACCATCAACCGATGTCGCTCGTCACCGGTGACGGAGCCAGCCGGGACGTCCCGATCACGATCGTCGCCCGCGACCGGGCGGTCCTGGACCAGATCTCCGGGTGGGGATGGCAGGACGGGCTGAGGCCGGGTCCCCAGGCGCCGGTCTGGCGGATGAACGCCTTCCGGGATCGCTTCATCAGCGCCTTCAGCCACCCGTCCGCCGACCGCGCAACCCCCTGACCCCCAACGCACGACCCCCCCAACGAGTGGAGGCATCGTCGATGCACACCTCACCCCTGGCATCGCTGCATCGTCTGACGACCGCAGCCATCGTCGGGCTCGCCGCCGTCCTGCTGGCCGGGTCCGCGGCCGACGCCGACGTCACGATCACGGCTGAAGGAGCCGAGCAGGGCGGCGCGGCGCGGGTCCAGCTGACCGTGGAGAACGAGCGCCGGGGCGCGTTCACCACGACGGTCCGGGTCGAGCTGCCCCCCGAGACCCCGATCGCCGAGGTCTACCCGATGACGGTCCCGGACTGGGCCCCCAAGATCATCACACGGGAGGTCGCGGGGTCGCTGCCGGGGATCCACAGCAGCGGCCTGACCACGGCCACGTCGGCGGTGATCTGGACCCGCGCCGCCGATGCGCCCACTCCGCCGGCGGTCGAGACGCTGTACCTGGAGATGGGGCCGCTTCCCCACGTCGACCAGCTCGTGTTCACCGTCGTCCAGACCTACTCGGACGGGACGGTGCACCGGTGGCGCGGCCCGGCGCCGTCCGCGTCCGCCGGAGGGGGCGGAGCTGCCGCGGCCGGACAGGGCACGGTGGTCACCCTGGCCCGCCC
>JBAPWU010000152.1:0-2230 GCA_049283855.1 Kineosporiaceae bacterium | reverse complement strand
GCCCGGATGCGCGCCGTCCTGGACGCCCAGCCCGACCTGGTGCGCCAGGCGGCCGAGCAGGGGGGTGAGGGTGCTCGCCGGGACGGACGCCGGGATGGTGCCGCACGGGCTGGTGGCGACCCAGATCGGGCTCCTGCTGAGGGCCGGGCTGACCCCCTAGCAGGCGCTGGTGCCGGTTCCTGGCTGGCCCGCGACTACGTCGGGCTCCCGGGCGTCGTCGAGGGCGCCCCGGCCGATCTGGTCGCCTACCCGGACGACCCGCGCCGTGACGTCGAGGTACTGCGCCGGCCCTCGCTGGTCATGCTCGACGGCCGGGTCATCATCACCTCGGCGCCGACGTGAGCGTGGCGCCGCGCGGCGCAGGGGCGGTAGCCGGTGCGGAATCGGTTGGCGCCGACCGGGACTCGGCGGCGGCCGCCGACTCGCCGGCGATGAACGAGGTGAGTTCGGCGATGGTGGTCATGATCGGCGAGGGGAAGACCACGGTGGTGTTCTTGTCGACGCCGATCTCGACCAGGCTCTGCAGGTTGCGCAGCTGGAGGGCCAACGGGTGGGCGATCATCGTGTCGGAGGCGTCACCGAGCGCTGCCGCGGCCAGGGACTCGCCCTCGGCGTTGATGATCTTCGCTCGCTTCTCGCGCTCGGCCTCGGCCTGGCGGGCCATGGCCCGCTTCATCGTGTCGGGCAGCTGGATGTCCTTCAGCTCCACCAGGGTCACCTCCACACCCCACTCCAAGGTGGTGAGGTCGAGGATCTGGCGGATGTCCATGTTGATCCGGTCGGTCTCGGCCAGCGTCTCGTCCAGGGTGTGCTGGCCGACCACCTTGCGCAGGGTGGTCTGGGCGATCTGGTTGATGGCGGCGAGGACGTTCTCGATCGCGATCACCGACTTCACCGCATCGACCACGCGGTAGTAGGCGACGGCGGAGATGTCGACGCTGACATTGTCGCGGGTGATGATTCCCTGCGACTGGATCGGCATCGTCACGACCCGCAGCGACACCCGGTGCATGACGTCGACGAACGGGATGATCAGCCGGAGCCCCGGTTCCCGCACGCCCTGCAGCCGGCCGAAGCGGAACACCACGCCTCGCTCGTACTGCTTGACGATCCTGATCGAGAGCCTGAGCAGCCCCACGAGGACGACCAGGACGATGATGAGAACGACGATCGGTGTAGTGCTCATGGGAAACCCCCTCGGAGGACCGTCCTCCACTGCCAGCCTGCCTCGCCGCCGGCCGTCGTGCGAGAGGCAGACGTCCTCGGGCCCCCTGGCCCGGTGATCCGACCGGTCGGTTCGCCTAGGGTCGTTCGGGTGACCGCACCCCTGCCGTACGGCCCCACCATGTCGGCGATGCTCGGCCCGCTCCGTCGGGCGTTCCTGGTCGTCAACCGCCGGGTGGCGGCTCCCCTGATCCGGTCTGGGGGTGGACCGCTGCTCACCACGCCGGTCACGGGCTCGATCCTTCTCCTGCGCACCAGGGGGAGGAGGAGCGGTCTGATCCGTGAAGCACCGCTGGGATACACCGTGGTCGGCGGCCGGGTCGTCGTCATGTCCGGCTACGGTCGCGGCGCGCACTGGTTCCGCAATGCCCTGGCCGATCCCGAGGTCGAGGTGATGCTGCCGGGAGCCCTGATCGGGGGACGGGCGGAGGAGCTCACCGAGCCGGAGGAGCGCCGTGCCGTCTTCCGTGCGCTCCTCGAATCGATGGGCGTCGTGGGCCGGCTCACTCTCGGCGATGTCCGGGGCAGGAGCGACGCCGAGGTGGACGCACTCGCCGCGGCCCTCCCGATCCTCGCCATCACCCCGACCGCGGTCCGCCCGGGCCCCTTCGATCCGGGCGGC
The DNA here is from genome assembly GCA_049283855.1 of Kineosporiaceae bacterium. Classification (GTDB taxonomy): domain Bacteria; phylum Actinomycetota; class Actinomycetes; order Actinomycetales; family Kineosporiaceae; genus JADJPO01. The sequence continues at coordinate 384 of JBAPWU010000152.1, read as the reverse complement.
CCGGGCACAAGGATCAACGCCGCGCTGTGGGTTCTCCTCCTCGCCGCCCTCGGCGCCGCCGCATCGCGCCGCAGGCGCCTGAGGCGCCGCGTCATGTGACTGTCAACGCAACGCTAAGCGTCGTTCTCGGCGCTCCTGTCTGTCGTTTTCGTCTTGACAAGTCCCGATAAAGCCGGTGATGTACGTCACTGTCCGGCGCCTCCGTCGAATGGCGCGCCGTGATCGTCCGCGTGGGATGGCCCCCCAGCCGCGCCGACGTCGTCGCCATTCGCGGAGGCCGATCATGCGTGCTGTCTCTCGCCGTGCGTCGTCCGTCCTCGCCGCGGTCTGCCTGACCTCGGCCTCACTGGCCGGCGGCGTGCTGACCGCGGGCCCCGCCTCGGC
>JBAPWU010000151.1:0-2244 GCA_049283855.1 Kineosporiaceae bacterium | reverse complement strand
GGCTGCGGCCCGACCGCAGCCAGGTCGAACGCCGGCTCGCCGTCCCGGCGGTGGTCGCCCACCGCGGCCGCGTAGACCGCGAGCAGGGCATCGACGGTCGCCTCCCAGCTGAACCGGCGCGCATGGCGGACGGCGCTGCGCGCCATCGCGTCCCGCCGCGCGGGGTCGTCGAGCAGGCCGCCGAGGACCTTCGCCCAGACCACCGGGTCGTGGCCCTGGACGAGCAGCCCGGAGCGGCCGTCGTCCACCGCGGTGCGCAGACCACCCACGGCCGCCGCCACCACCGGCGTGCCGCAGGCCTGGGCCTCGACGGCGACCAGGCCGAAGGACTCGCTGTAGGAGGGCACCGCGACCAGGTCGGCGGCGCGGTACCAGTCGGCCAGATCGGTCCGGTCCACGGGCGGGTGGAAGGCGACGACGTCGTCCAGGCCGAGTCCAATGGCCAGTTGCTGCAGCTCGTCGGGGTGCTCGAGGCCGCTGCCACTGGGGCCACCGAGCACGGCGAGCACCAGACGCCGGTGCCGGCCCCGATCCGGCTCCCGGGCGGCGACCAGCTCGGCCACCGCGCGGACCAGCACGTCCGGGGCCTTGAGCGGCTGGATCCGGCCGACGAACAGCAGGATCTGCGCCGCGACGTCCAGCCCGAGGGCCCGCCGCGCCGCCAGGCGCGCATCGGGACCTCCGGGGGTGAACACGCCCAGGTCGACGCCCGGAGGGACCACGGCGACCCGGCGCGGCTCGGCCCCGTACAGATCGACCAGTTCGCGTGCCTCGTCGGTGGTGTTGGCGGTCAGCCGGTCGGCCGCGTCCACCACCTGCTGCTCGCCGATGATCCTGACCGCGGGCTCGGCCGTGTCACCCTCGGCGAGGGCGGCGTTCTTGACCTTGGCCATGGTGTGCATGGTGTGCACCAGCGGGGCCTGCCAGCGGTCCGCGGCGAGCCAGCCCACCTGCCCGGACAGCCAGTAGTGCGAGTGGATCAGGTCGTACCAGCCGGGCTCGCGACGGGCCTCGACCCGCATCACCCCGGCGGCGAAGGCGCACAGCTGGCCGGGGAGGTCGTTCTTGGACAGCCCTTCGAAGGGGCCGGCCACGATGTTGCGGACCAGCACGCCCGGAGTGAGGGTGGCCAGCGAGGGCTGGTCACTGCCGGTGGCGCGGGTGAAGATCTCCACCTCGGTGCCGCGCTCGGCGAGGCGCTTGGCGGTCTCCACCACGTACACATTGAGGCCACCGGCGTCACCGGTGCCCGGCTGCTCCAGGGGCGAGGTGTGCACCGACAGCATCGCCACCCGTGCGGGTTGGTCGACCCTTGTCACTTTTGCGTGCATTCTCTCCTCGTTCGCCACAGCAGTGCGCCGCCGCGGGCGGTCGCCATCCACCGCCACAACGTTCGAGGGCCCCGATCCGCTTCCCGACACGGTAGCCCGACCCGTTCGGTCTCACCCGTCCGGGCCCTGCGCGGGCCCGGGTCGGGCGCTGACGTAGCCTGCGTGCGTGCCCAGCCCGCGCCCGCGCCGTCCGGCTCGGCCCCTCGGCACGGTGACCCGGGGAACCACCCACCCGAACCGGTTGCGCCGGGTGGATCGGTGGCTGGCCGGGCCGCAGGCCTGGCGGCTGCGCCGCGCCGCCGACCCGATCGTGGTCGACCTCGGCTACGGGGCCACGCCGGTGACGGCGGTGGAGCTGCGGGACCGGCTGCGCGCCGTCCGCGCCGATCTCGAGGTGGTGGGCATCGAGATCGACCCGGCCCGGGTCGCCGCCGCCGCTGCGCTGGCCGGTGACGGCCTGAGCTTCGGCCTCGGGGGGTTCGAGGTGCCGCTGCCGCACGGGCGCCGTCCGGTCGTGGTGCGGGCGCTCAATGTGCTGCGTCAGTACGACCAGAGCGAGGTCGCCGCAGCCTGGGCGGCGGTACGGGAGCGCCTGGCCCCCGACGGGCTGCTGGTCGACGGCACCTGCGACGAGATCGGACGCCGGGCGACCTGGATCGCGGTGATCGCGGACGGGCCCGCCTCCCTCACCCTCTCGACCCGGCTGGCGGGTCTGGACCGGCCGGGCGAGCTGGCCGAGCGGCTGCCGAAGGCGTTGATCCACCACAACGTGCCCGGCGAGCCCGTTCACGCCTTCCTCGAGGCGCTGGACGACGCGTGGGCCCGGCACGCGTCGCTGGCCACGTTCGGGGCCCGGCAGCGCTGGGCCGCGAGTGCACGGACGCTCGCTGCCGGCGGCTGGCCGGTGCTGGAC
>JBAPWU010000150.1:0-2677 GCA_049283855.1 Kineosporiaceae bacterium | reverse complement strand
GGCCCGGCCGGCCCGGTTCACGGCCGAGGCGACCGGCTCGACCTCCATCCCGAGCCACCCGGCCAGGCGGCGGGCATACTCCGGGCGCAGCGAGGTGTCCCGGATCCGGGCCACCAGCGGCGCCGCGGTCCGCAGCGCGGCCACCCGGCCCTCGGCGGTATCCAGGTCGAACTGGGTCAGGCTGGAGCGGATCGCGAACTGGAACAGGGGCTCGCGCCGGGCCAGCAGGTCGCGGACCGCCTCGTCGCCGTGCCGTTGGCGCAGCTCGCACGGATCCATCCCGTCGCCGGCCACGGCGATGTAGGTCTGGGCCACGAACCGCTGGTCCTCCTCGAAGGCCCGCAGCGCCGCCTTCTGCCCCGCGGCGTCGCCGTCGAAGGTGAACACCACCTGCCCGCCGATCTGGCCCCCCTGCCCCAGCGAGCGGTCGTCGCCGAGCAGGCGGCGCACGATCCGGATGTGGTCGGCCCCGAACGCCGTTCCGCAGGTGGCCACCGCGGTGTCCACCCTGGCCAGGTGGCAGGCCATCACATCGGTGTAACCCTCCACCACCACCACCTGGCGGTCGCGCGCGATCGAGCGCTTGGCCAGGTCCACCCCGTAGAGCACGTGGGACTTCTTGTAGATCGCGGTCTCCGGGGTGTTGAGGTACTTGGCCTCGATCCGGTCGTCGTCGAAGAGCCGCCGCGCCCCGAACCCGACCACGTCCCCGGCGACATCGCGGATCGGCCACAGCAGCCTGCCCCGGAACCGGTCGTACAGGCCGCGCTGACCCCGGCCGGCCAGGCCCGAGACGACCAGTTCCTCCTCGGTGAAGCCCTTGCCCCGCAGGTGGCGCAGCAGAGCCTCCCCCGAGCGCGGCGCGAAGCCCACCCCGAAGTGCTGCGCCGCGGCGCGGTCGAAGCCGCGCTCGGCCAGGAAGGTGCGCCCCGCCATCCCGTCGGGAGAGGTCGCGAGCTGCTCCGCGTAGTACTGCGCCGCCACCCGGTGTGCCTCCACCAGGCGCTGCCGCTGCCCCGCGCCCTCGCGGCGGGCCGTCGAGGCACGGCCGTCGTCGTCCTCGTAGTGCAGTTCGTACCCCAGCCGCGCGGCCAGCCGCTCCACGGCCTCGGCGAAGCCCAGGTGGTCGACCTTCTGCGCGAAGGCGATCACGTCGCCGCCCTCGTCGCAGCCGAAGCAGTGCCACACCCCCAGCTGCGGGCGGACGTTGAACGAGGGGGTCTTCTCGTCGTGGAAGGGACACAGCCCCTTCATCGAGCCGATGCCGGCGGAGCGCAGCGTGACGTGCTCGCCGACCACCTCCTCGATCCGCGAGTGCTCCCGGACGTGCTCGACGTCCTCGCGGCGGATCCTCACGAGCGGAGTCTAGGTCGCCGACCGTGCTGGTCGGGACGTTCTGCCCCCGCTGTGGACCATGCGGGCAGAGCCATGATGGTTCACGGGTCGTCCCGAAGGGGATGGAGCTGTGGTGGGCGCTACCCAGGGGATCTCCCCGCCCGAGTCGAGCGGGCGCCTCGGGCCGAGGAGCACCGGGCTGACGAGCCAGGAGGCCGCCGCTCGGCTGACGAAGTACGGCCCGAACGAGGTGGTCGCCCACCGACGGCTGCACCCGATCCGCCGGGTGATCGAGCAGCTGAAGGATCCGCTGATCCTGGTGCTCCTGGCGGCCGCCGCCCTCACCGTGGTCACCGGCGACCACGCCGACGCTGTGATCATCGCCGTGGTCGTGGTGGCGAACACGGTGGTCGGCGTGGTCCAGGAGATCCGCGCGGAGGGGGCGATCGCGGCGCTGTCGGCCATGACGGCCCCCACCGCCCGGGTGGTGCGGGACGGCCGCTCCCAGGCGATCTCGGCCACCGGACTGGTCCCGGGCGACCTGATCGAACTCGGCGAGGGCGATGTGGTGCCCGCGGACGCCGAGCTGGTCGAGGCCGCGGCGCTGCTGATCGACGAGGCCGCGCTGACCGGGGAGTCGGTGCCGGTCGGCAAGGAGGTGACCGGGGCGGACGGCGCCCTGCAGGCCGGCACCGTCGTCGTCCGCGGACGGGCGGTGGGCCAGGTCAGCGCCACCGGAGCGGACAGCGCGATGGGCCGGATCGCGGCGCTGATGGACACCCGGCCGACCCCGACCCCGTTGCAGCGGCGCCTGGCCGGGCTGGGCCGGCGGATCGCCGCGCTGACCGCCGCCCTCTGTCTGGTGGTCCTGGCCCAGGGGCTGGCCGCCGGGCAGCCGCTGGAGCTGATGGTGATCACCGCGGTGAGCCTGGCCGTGGCGGCCGTCCCCGAGTCGCTGCCGGCGGTGGTCACCCTGGCCCTGGCCCTGGGCGCGCGGCGGATGGCCGCACGCCATGGCATCGTGCGCCGGCTGCCCGCTGTGGAGACCCTCGGTGCGGTCACCGTGCTGGCTACCGACAAGACCGGGACCCTCACCGCCGGGACGATGGTCGTCGAGGCCCTGTGGACCCGTGACGGCGAGGCCATGGTCACCGGGCTGGGCTACGACCCGCACGGGCAGGTGCTCACCGACGCCGGCCCGGTCACGCCGGCCACCGGCCCGGCCAGCATGATCGAACTGCTCGGCGCCGCGGCACTGTGCTGCGATGCCCGGCTGGCTCCCCCTGCCGCCGACACCGCTCGGGTGGGCCCGGGCGGCCTCGGGGAGTGGACCGCCCTGGGA
>JBAPWU010000149.1:0-6828 GCA_049283855.1 Kineosporiaceae bacterium | reverse complement strand
GCCGGCGGCCAGGGCGGGCGCCAGCTTCCAGACCGCCATCAGGATCGGGAAGTTCCAGGGGATGATCTGGCCGACCACGCCCAGCGGCTCATGGAAGTGGTAGGCGACGGTGTCGTCGTCGATCTGTCTGATCGTGCCTTCCTGGGCGCGGACGGCGCCGGCGAAGTAGCGGAAGTGGTCGACCGCCAGCGGCAGGTCGGCGGCGAGGGTCTCCCGCACCGGCTTGCCGTTGTCCCAGGTCTCGGCGACCGCGAGCATCTCCAGGTTCTGCTCGATCCGGTCGGCGATCTTCAGCAGGATGTTGCTGCGCTCGGTGATCGAGGTCCGGCCCCAGCCGGGGGCCGCGGCGTGCGCGGCGTCCAGGGCGAGCTCGATGTCCTCGGCGGTGCTGCGGGCGATCTCGATGAACGGCTGTCCGGTGACCGGGGTGACGTTCTCGAAGTACTGGCCCTTGACCGGGGCCACCCGTGTGCCGCCGATCCAGTTGTCGTAGCGGCTGGGGTAGGTGGCCGGGCTGCCCGGCTGTCCGGGGGCGGGGTACACAGTCATGGAGTGCTCCTCGTCGCGTCATTGCGGCTGCTGCCGATCTGGCGCCGGTCTGACCCGGCGATGTGATGTGGCGCACATTAGGCACGCCGACGTTGCCCCGACGTTGCACGCCTGGTCAGCCCCGGTGGGGCCGGCGGTTCAGCGCAGGTCGTCGTCCAGCTGACGGACGCGGGCGCTGACCAGCGGCAGCCGCCGGGAGGAGGGCGGCAAGGCGTCCAGACAGGCCTGCCAGATCTCCAGGTCGTCGACCGCCTCGGGCCGCTGTGCGTAGGTCCACAGCAGATCGGCGTCGCCGCCGGCGATCAGGCAGGCCCGCAGCTCGTGCCGCAGCCGTTCGCGGGCGGTCTCGACCCCGGGAGCCTGTGACTCCGGCAGCAGCGGCCCCGGGTAGCTCGACAGGGCCCGGCGGTAGGCGCCGCGGTGCAGCAACCGGTGCACCTCGGCCACGTCGGTGTCCAGCGGGGCGAGCAGCCGGTAGGGCCGGGACCCCAGAGCGACCGGCCCGTGCCGGGCCAGCAGCTCGCGGAGCCGGGAGAGTTCCGCGCGCAGGGTGACCGGCGCCGTCGTCCGGTCGTGCAGCTCGATCGCCAGCTGCTCCGCGGTCAGCCCGTCCGGGCTGAGCGTGAGCAGGAAGAGGATCTCCGCATGCCGTAACCGCAGCGGGACGGCGTCCGGTCCGATCACGAGTTCGGCGCTGGGCCGACCGAGGACGCGCAGCTGCCGGGTGCTCGTGCGGGCGGACGCCGTCCGGGAGCGTCGTGGCTGGTGATGCGGGCGAAGCCGCAGCTCGGCCTCGATCGCCGCGGCGGCGGTGCGCACCAGGGTGAGGTTGTGCGGCGCGGCCACCTCGTCGCCGCCGGTCAGGTCGATCGCGCCCAGCAGCCTGCCGTCGGGGGCATGGATCGGTGCCGCCGAGCAGCTCCACGGGGTGACTGAGCGGGCCAGGTGTTCGGCCGCGAAGATCTGCACCGGCTGGTCCAGGGCCAGCGCGGTGCCGGGAGCGTTCGTGCCGGCGGCGTCCTCGCTCCAGGTCGCGCCCTCGACGAAGCCGATCCCCTCGGCCTGGCTGCGCTGGGTGTGGGCGCCCTCGACCCAGAGCAGTCGGCCGCCGGCATCGGTCAGCGCCACGATGAAGCCGGCGTCCCGGGCGTCCTCGACCAGCAGTCGCCGGATCACCGGCATCGCCGCGGCCAAGGGGTGGGCATCTCGGTAGGAGGCAAGGTCGGCGTCGCTCCAGTCCACCGCGGCGCCGACCTGCGGGTCGATCCCCCGGTCGAGGCAGCGCTGCCACGACTCGATGACGAGCCGCCGCATGGTGGCATCGACCAGCCCCGTGCTCAGGAACCCCTCGCGGGCGGCGTGCAGGCGCAGGGCCATGGCGCGGGGGTCGGTGCCCGCAGGCAGAGCCGCCTGCCGGCTAGTCATGTCTGAGCTGGGGTGCCGTCATCGCGCCTCCGACAGAGTCCATCGGAGAGTACCTCGCCTCCACCGCGGTCGCGAGACCTGTCAGCCGAGGCTGTTGTTGCCCCACTTCAGACTGCGGTACACCGGCTCGGAGTTCGGGTTGGCGCCCGTCCCGAAGATGGTGAAGCCGTTGTCACCGTCGTGAGAGACGTTGAAGTAGGCGAAGTAGAGCAGCTTGCCGGCCGCCGCCTTCGGGATGTTCTCGCCGATCTGCCAGGTCGCCGTATTGGCGTTCTTGGTCATCCAGGCGTTCAGCGCCTTGATCCATTCGGGTCGGTCGCCGCCGCCCTGGCTGCTGGGCTTCAGCCCGACCTCGGGGAAGGCCATGGGCTTGCCGTGCGCAGCGGCCCACTGGCGCCACGCCTCCGGGCCGGTGGGGTTGCCGAGGGAGTCCTTCTGGTCCGAGGCGTCGTTCCAACCTCCGACGCTGCCGTTGGCCGCGTCCTGGTAGTCGTTGTAGTAGTCCGGAGCGACCACGTCGACCACGGCGTCGCCGGGGTACCAGTCGTCGATCGGCAGGCCGTTGCAGGTGCCGTAGTTGGGGGAGAAGACGACGTACACCTCGGGCAGGGCCGCGCGCAGGATCCCGGCGTACCGGGCGAACGCCTTCTTGTAGTCGGCCGAGTTCTCGCGGGTGACCGTCCAGTTCTGGTACCAGTCGCAGTTCATCTCGTGGAACGGGCGGACGAAGGTCGGGCCCTTCTTGCCCTTGCGGGTCTCGGCCAGCACCCTGCCCGCCGCGCGCCACCGGTCGTCATAGGCCCCGCTGGCCGCCTCGGCGTAGTTCTCGCCACTGCCCAGGATGGTGCCGCCCACGGCGATGTCCAGCCCGCCCTGCCAGTCCTTGTAGTCGCTCTGCAGCGGCGAGAGCGTGCGCTGCACCTCGTCACTGGTGTCGGCCCAGGTGGCCGCCAGGGTCAGCGGTTGGCCGAGCCAGTTCTGGAAGCCGCCGTCGGTCACACCGATGCCGGAGGCACCGTTGTACCAACCACCCATCATCCGACCGTCCAGGACCACGCCGGCCCGGCCGCTGGAGGACGGCGAGGCATCCGCCTTCGTCGTGGCGGTCCTCCTCGCCTTCGCCCTGACAGATGCGGACGGCGATGCGCTGGGGTCGGACACAGCCACCGGGACCGGTGGACGACGCCGGCGCTCCTCCTCGAGGAAGGGGGCCATTGCCGTGGTGTCCTTCTGGACGGTGACCACCTTGTCGCTGAACGGGGTGTCGAACGGGAGGTCGCCGCTGTTGGCGACGGCGGCACCGATCGCTGCCACGCCGAGAGCCGACGCGACGACGGCCCGGAGCCGATGGACCCGGCGCTTGCCGGCCCGCTCCTCGCGCACGGTGGACCGAGGCTTCACCCGCTCGGCAACCACGACCACCGGAGCGGCCACGTGCCGACGGTGCTCCTTGACGTGTCGGGTGCGGCGAGTGTCGGTGATGACGGCGCGTCGACCTTCCAGGGGCTGGTGGTCTTCCAGGGACAGGTGGGGCTCGATCCGGTGTCGCACCCGTCGACCCTCACCCGCCGGGACGTCCCCCAACGTCAGGTCCGTGTTAACTGTTTCTAACACTGGGCCACGCGACATCGTCGACTGTGGGCGCTGTGCCACAGTCCCCCCTCCCCATGTCGTCCATCCCGGGCGAGCGGAGCCTATCGGACATCGGCCGATGACACGTCAGCGCTTTCTCACGGCCCCCAGCGCGCGCCGGCGTGTGTATCACGTCCGGGGTCCGTGCGCTCTGGACAGGTGACCGACCGTGTCACGCCACTGCATTCCAGGGGGATAGCTCCATGAGCCTGCACGCTCTCACCAGCCCGGACGTCACGGCCCAGCCGGCGGCGCCGATCCACGCCGACGCGTTCTACGCCCAGCGCTTCACCGACGAATTGCGTTTTCCCGAGGTGGTCCGACTGGGTCGCAGCCGGCGCGCGCTGCGAATGCAGCGTCGCGAGCTGCGCCTGCACCCCTCGCTGCCGCCCACGCCGATCTGGTGCTACGTGGCTCGTCGGGGCGCAAGCGACGTGGTCAACCCGACCCTCCAGGCCGAGCGCGGCCTGCCGGCACGGGTGCACTACTGCAACGAGCTCACGGGGGAGGAACTGCCGATCAGGGTCACCCGCACCGCGTTCCACGACCCGAGTGCGGACGGCGGCATCGTCATTGCCAACCTGCCCGGGGCGATCTACGCCGACAACGGCTATCACACCGACGAAGGCATCCTGGCCGGTCACGACCTGCTACCGACGTCCAGCATCCCGCCGGTGGCCGCCCCGCACCTGCACGGCGGCTTCACCGAGGCGCGCTCGGACGGGTGGACGGAGAACCTGATCCAGGCCGGCGAGGGATCGACCTACGAGTACTCGAACGCACAGCCCTCCACGCTGGCGTGGTATCACGACCACGCTCTGCACGTGACCCGCCTCAACGTCTATGCGGGGCTCGCCGGCTTCTACGTCGTCCGCGACTCCGACGACCGCCGAGTGGTCAACGCGCTCGGGCTGCACTCGGGGACGTTCGGGCCGTCGTCGGGGCACCGGCCGGCCTACGAGCTGCCGCTGCTGATCCAGGATCTCAACCTCGACGTGGACGGTGCCGGGAACCTCACCGGTCAACTGGTGCACAAGGTCGACAGCGGTGCCGGCCCGATGGAGTTCTTCGGGCCCTACACGATGGTGAACAAGCAGATCTGGCCGAAGGCGACGGTCCGGCGCCGCCAGTACCGGCTGCGGATGCTGAACGGCTCGAACGCGCGCACGTTCCGGTTGAGCCTGATCGCGGACGCGGGCACGCCCGACGAGACGGTCCTGCCCTGGTCCGCGATCGGCGTCCTGATCGGCACGGACGGCGGGCTGCGCGGCAGGCCGGCACCGGCGGACGCCGACCTCGTCCTCGCCCCGGCCGAGCGACTGGACGTGATCGTCGACTTCGCCGCCGCGGCTCTGACCGGGGTCGGTTCTCTGACCGTCGTCAATACGGCCGGTGCGCCCTACGACGGGACGGCGATCGCGCCGTCCGTGCAGGAGTCGGTGCCCGGATCGGAGGCGTGGGACGCCCGGGTGCGCTATCCGGGCGTGATCCGGTTCGACCTGACCGGCACGCCCCAGGTCAGCCGCGCTCTGCCTGCGTTGGCGGCCGACTTCCGGCGGATCGTGCACGAGGCCGCGGATGCCGAGCCCGGGGAGCGGGTCGTGGTGATCCCCGACAACGGGGCGCACGGGCACCTCCACCGAGTGGTGGCGCTGGTCGAGGAGATGCTGGACCCGATGGACCCCGGGCCGACCCTGACCCTGCGTGAGCTGTACCCCTACGACGGGGTCTCGACGGTGCACGACCGCCTGGTGTCGATCGACGAGCCGGACCCGATGAATCCCGGGCAGGTCAAGACCACCGTCTACCGGACGGCGGCCAAGCTGTTCCACGACGCGTCGACCTTCACCGCGGCGATCGGTGACATCGAGGTCTGGAAGGTGGTCAACCTGTCGGCGGACACGCACCCGTTCCACGTGCACCTGGTCCAGATGCAGGTGCTGGGCCGGCTCGCCGCCGGCGCGGGGTATGCGCCGCCGGACGCCGGTGAGTGGCTGGCCGTGAATGACCCGGCGCTGGCGTTCACCGTCGGCCCCGAGCTGGCGCCCACCGAGGCGGACCGGGCATGGAAGGACGTGATCCGGATCGACCCGGGGGAGTTGGTGCGGATCGCAGTGCCGTTCGGCACCATCGACCCGGGGACCGACACGCTACGGGCCGAGGCGTTCGCGGGTCGGTACATGTATCACTGCCACATCCTCGAGCACGAGGACCACGACATGATGCGACCGTTCGCCGTGATGCCCCGAGTGATCGCTCAACTGGTGGCGTCGGCGCACGGGCACTGAGCGACTGCCCGCGCTCGGCGCGGCCCTGGGTGCAGGAAGCCACGGCGAGTCCTGGAATCGGGATCCCTCGTCGACGATGTCGGGGGGACCGGGTAGCGTCCGAGCATGCAGCTGCGCCCCGCCGTCATCGAGCTGGTGGTCGCCGACATGGCCGCCAGCCTGGGCTTCTACCGCCTGCTCGGTCTGCAGATCCCTCCGGACGCTGAGGCGCAGCCGCACGTCGAGGTGGATCTCGGCGGTCTCCGGCTCGCCTTGGACACCCAGGACGTGGTGCGGTCGTTCGACCCGGGCTGGGTGGCGCCCGTAGGAGGGCACCGGGTCGCGTTGGCCTTCGCGTGCGACACGCCCGCCCAGGTCGACGAGGCCTACGCGACGCTCACCGCGGCCGGTCATCCTGGGCATCTCGAGCCGTGGGATGCCCTCTGGGGCATGCGATATGCGGTGGTGCACGATCCCGATGGCAACCCGATCGACCTCTTCGCCCCGCTGCCTCACGCCGAGTAGTCGCAATGTCGTGGTTGTTGCGTCCACAGGGTGCGGGGCGTAACCGGTTCTCCCGTAACGTGTTTCCCTCAGGTCAAGGGTTGACCGGGACAACCCCGGCCACCTAGAATCGTACACATGTTCGAATCCGGGTGGTCAGGTGCGGCGTCCGTCGTGGAGGACGACGCCCGCGCCCGGCTGCTCGCCCACCCCGAGTCCGCCTGGCTGCCCGGGGAACTCGACCCGTTCCCCTTCCCCTACGACTACCCCTACGTCCCCGTCCCCGCACACCTCGCCCACGCCCACACCGACACCGAGTGCGGGTCCGAGTGCGGGTCCGGGTCCGGGTCCGATACCGGTCCAGGGTCCGGCCTGGAGTTGGGTCCGGGGCCTGTGGTGGGGGTGGCGGGGCGGCTGGCCGCGGTGGTCGCGCCGGGGGCGGGTCTGGACG
>JBAPWU010000148.1:0-1788 GCA_049283855.1 Kineosporiaceae bacterium | reverse complement strand
ACCCTGCACCCCCCGATCCTCCCAGGACCGGGCACCCAAGATAGCGGTGACACACCGCAAACCCATGACAAACCCGTACAACTCCGACCCACACCCGAATCGTGCAGTTGTTCAGTGGCGTCCTAGGTCGGGATGGCGCACGACGCCGGGACCTCGGAAGGTATGAACTGTATGTCCGGATCAGGCGGTCCCGCACGTCCAGCTGCACCCGATGCAGGCGCAGGCCTCCGCCCCGGGCGGAGCACGTTCGGGGAGGGCGTCAGACGTCGCTGGCGGTGACGATGTCGATCCAGATGTCGGTGCCGTCGAACTGCAGGCCGGCGTGCTCGGTGATGTGCGGCCACAGCATGACCCTGACCGGAATCCCGTCGAGCTCGGTGTCGAAGGAGCAGCGCTTCATCTCCGGGCGGGTGGCGGTGGCGGTCTTGTCGCCGCAGCCTGCCGCGATCACCGGCCCCTGCCTGCCGACCACCGCGGTCAGCTCGGTGAGCGTCTGGGGCGGGTTCTCGCTGCTGGTCAGGCACCGATCGATGTTGACCTGGCGGCAGTCGCCGCCGGCCGACATGGCCTTCATGGTGGGCGGCAGCGGCAGGTTGTCGATCGTCGCCGCGGCCTCCTGCTGGCGCACCAGCTGGCGGTCGGCGACCGCGGCCGAGGCCATCAGCAGCCCGGCGGTGAGCGAACCGGCGACCACGGTCGCGCCGAGGCCCACCAGGTAGGGCCTTGCGATCGTCTGCCCGCCGAACCTCACCCAGCCTGGATCGGCGTCCGGTGGGCGCTCCTTGAGCACCCGGCGTCCGGCGGTCGGCCCGGTCACCGCCCAGAGTGGCTGGGTCCGGGTTCGGTGACGAGGTTGGCCCGAAGGCGTGGGGACCTGGGTCCCGACCTCGGCGATCCCCGGTTGGCGAGAGTGTTTTCTCCTACCCTGGGTCCACCACGCTGATGCGGGCCATCGTTTGGGGGCGAGAGGCTGATGGGCGACACCGATGCCGTCGCGGGCGGGTCGCCGGGTGCGCCTGCCCGGCCGCTGGGTTCGCACTATCTCCTGGGTGAGGAGATCGGCCGGGGCGCGATGGGCCAGGTGTACCGGGCGGAGGTCCGTGATGGCGCCGAGGTCGCGGTCAAGGTCCTGCGCGCGGAGTTCGCCGAGCAGCCGGAGGTGGTCACCCGGTTGCTCCAGCAGGGCCTGCTGCTCCGCTCGATCAGTCATCCCCAGGTGGTGCCGGTGCTCGACATCGTCGCCGAGGCCGACGATCTGGCGATCGTGATGCCGCTGGTCGAGGGCGGCGATCTGCGTCAGGCGGTGCGCCCGCCGCTCGAGCCGGCCGAGGCCCTCGCCCTGATGGCCCAGGTGGCCGACGGCCTGGTTGCGGTCCATGCGGCCGGAGTGCTCCACCGTGACCTGAAGCCGTCGAACGTGTTGTGCGAGAAGGAGTCCGACGGCAGATACCGGCTCCGCCTGACCGACTTCGGGGTGTCCCAGGTGATCGCTCGGACGGCGTCGGCGAGCTCCGGCATGATCGGCGCGCCCGAGTACATGGCGCCCGAGGTGGGGTTGGGGGAGCCGGCCACCGCGGCCTCCGACGTGTACTCGCTGGGGGTGATGCTCTACGAGCTGTGCACCGGGTCGAGACCGTTCGGCGGGGACAGTCCGCTGGCGATCCAGCTGGCCCACGCGCATCAGCCCCTGCATCGTCCCGCCGGGATCGTGGACCCGGTGTGGCAGTTGCTCTCGTGGCTGCTGGCCAAGGACCCCGCCGCGCGCCCGTCGGCGGCGGAGGCCGGGCC
>JBAPWU010000147.1:0-6232 GCA_049283855.1 Kineosporiaceae bacterium | reverse complement strand
CGGGCAGCCCGATGACCTGGGTCAACCCGAGGATCACGGCGGTCACGAGGCGGCGGCGGGGGCGGTGCAGGGGCCCCGAAGCGGGCGCCCAAGCGGTCCTCCGGCGGCAAGGGCAAGGCCGCCGCGTCGGGAGACTCGCTGACCTCCCCCATGCAGGGCACCATCGTCAAGATCGCCGTCGACGAGGGCGCGACCGTCGCCGCCGGCGAGCTGATCGTGGTGCTCGAGGCGATGAAGATGGAGCAGCCGATCACGGCGCACAAGGCCGGCACGGTCACCAGCCTCACCGCCGAGGTGGGTCAGACCGTCACCAGCGGCGCCGTGATCTGCGAGATCAAGGACTGACCGCCGAGAACGCCGACGATCGCCGGTTGTCAGGGTTCCCGCTCGCTGGGGGACCCCGACAGTCGGCGATCTTCACGTTCCACCCAACCCGACGGCGACTCCCAGCTGGGTAGGAACTGACTGTTACGTTCGCTTTACAGAACGTGATATGCGTTCATCCAGCTGCGACCTGGTTCGAACCACCACTGGAGTCCGGATGTCCTTCCTGCACCGCCCCCGCCGCCGCCTCGTGACCGCCGTGATCCTCGGGTTGACCCAGGTCATCGGGCTGCCCGCGCAGACCTCATTGACCACCGCGGCCGCGGCCCCGCCCCTGGCCGCCGACGTAGTGGTGTCCCCGGCCGCTACCCGGTCGGGCATCGTGACCTTCCGCACTGTGCGCACCCGGGTCAGGAGAGCGAAGGCCACCACCGTTGCGGTCACCTACCACGGCAAGAACCGATACGTGAAGCGCAGCCTCGAGACCGCCGTCACCGCCCTCACGGCCGCACAGCTGGCGGCCTTCAACGACTCCCTCAACCCTCCATTGTCGAACGGCTACGCCGGCGAGTACTGGCTGTCGGGCACGCTGGTCGCCAACGCCTCCCCGGTGCTCGCGCTGAAGTTCGACGAGACCATGGAGACGCTCGGAGCCCACCCGATGAACTACTTCCACGTCGTCGTCGTGAACAGTCGTACCGGACGCGTCTGGAGCCAGCGCGACATCGTCCGCATCCTGAGCTACTCCACCGCGCCCGGCGTGAACCTGCTCACCGAGGTCCGCCGGGCGGTGGCCCGGCTGGACCCGTACATGGCGGGCACCGTGGATCTGGACGAGGTCACCCTGGTGCCGACCTCGTCCGGGCTGCGCGTCCTGATCGACCGTTGCGTCATCGTCTGCGTCGCCGGCGCGCAGGAGGTCGCCATCGGCTGGAAGCGGCTGTTGGACCCCCATAGGCAGGTGGAGTTCGTCCCCGCGATCTGGCGTCGCTGAGCGAGGCACACCCCGACGTCCACCGTGCTCCGCTCGATGTTGGAGATCACGATGCGTGGGAGTGGCTGTGATAGCAGCCGTTGTCCTCCATCGTGATCTTCATGGTCGGCGGGCTATCCCGCCACGGGCTCCCGGCCGCCCCCAGAGATCACGATGGAGATCACTATGCGTGAGAACAGCCCGATAGCGGCCATTCTCGGCGTCTTTCACGCATCGTGATCTCCATCGTGATCTCCACGCTCCCACGACCTCCGCCCGAGGACCACTCCGCCCGAGGACCACTCCGCTCGAGGGACGCCGCGCGGGCCTCGCCCACTGACGGTGGTGGAACCGTCAGCCGAGCAGGGTGGCGGCGAGGGTTCCGCCCAGGGAGTAGCAGTCCTCCTCGACGGCCCGGGTGACCTCACCGGTCACCTCGACGTCGTCGTGAACCTGCCGCCAGCCCAGGCCGGTGGTGATCTGGTGCACCGAGCGCACCGCCCCCGTGGTGTCGTTCCCCCCGTGCACCCACAGCCCGAACGGCGCCCCCACCCTCGCCAGCAGGCAGGGGTAGTAGATCTGGTCGAAGAAGTGCTTCAGCGCCCCCGCCATGTACCCGATGTTGGCCGGCGTCCCGAGCAGGAACCCCTGTGCGGAGAGGACATCCGAGGCCGTGGCGGCCAAAGCCGGGCGCACCACCACCTCGACCCCGGTCAGCTCCGGGTCGTGAGCCCCGGCGAGCACCGCCTCGAGCATCGCCTGCATCGCCGGCGACGGCGTGTGATGGACGACCAGCAGCCGCGCCATCAGTCGGCCCGGTGCAGGCGACGGGCGGCCTCGGCGATCGAGCCGGTGAGCGAGGGGTAGACCGTGAACGCCTGCGCCACCTCGTCCACGGTCAACCGGTGGGCCACCGCCAGGGTCACCGGGAAGATCAGCTCACTGGCCCGCGGCGCCACCACGACCCCGCCGAGCACCTCCTGGGACCGGTTGCCGCAGAACAGCTTCACGAACCCGTCGTGGATCCCCTGCATCTTGGCCCGGGCGTTCCCGGACAGCGGCAGCTTCACCGTGCGGGCCTGCACGTCGCCGTCGTTGACGTGGGTCTCGGTCCAGCCCACGGTGGCGATCTCGGGCGCGGTGAAGACGGTCGAGCTCACGGTGCGCAGGTCGAGCGGGGACACGGCGTCGCCGAGGGCGTGGTACATCGCGATCCGGCCCTGCATCGCGGCGACCGAGGCCAGGGCGAACACCCCGGTGCAGTCGCCCGCGGCGTAGACCCCTCGCACCGACGTGCGCGAGACCCGGTCCACCGCGATGTGCCCGCTGTCGGACAGCCGGATCCCGGCGTCGGACAGGCCGATCCGCTCGGTGTTCGGGATCGCCCCGACCGCGACCAGGCAGTGCGAGCCCTCGATCGCGCGCCCGTCGGTCAGGCCGACCACCACCCCGTCGGCCGTGCGGGTCACCGACTGCGCCCGCGAACGGGCGAGCACCTCCAGCCCGCGCCGCCGGAAGACGGCCTCCAGCACGGCCGCGGCATCGGCGTCCTCGCCGGGCAGCACATGGTCACGGCTGGAGATCAGGACGACGTCGGACCCCAGCGCGTCGTAGGCGCTGGCGAACTCCGCGCCGGTCACTCCCGAGCCGACCACCACGAGACGGTCGGGAAGCTCCTCCAGGTCGTACACCTGGGTCCAGCTGAGGATCCGCTCGCCGTCCGGCATCGCATCGGGCAGCCGGCGGGGGCGGGCACCGACGGCCAGCAGCACGGTGTCGGCGTCGAAGGAGTGCGACGACCCGTCCTCGCCCCGGGCCACCACCCGGTTCGGTCCGTCGAGGCTGCCGGTTCCCTCGACGATCCGCACCCCCTCGGCCTCGAGCCGGCGCCGGATGTCGGTGGACTGGGCCAGCGCGAGTGCTCGGACCCGCCGGTTGACCACGCCGAGGTCGGCCTCGACGGCGCGGCGTCTCCCGCCGGGTGCCGAGGGCACGCGCACGCCGAGCTCGGCGGCACCGTCGACCTGGGTCATCACCTCGGCCGTGGCGATCAGCGTCTTGCTGGGCACCACGTCGGTGAGCACCGCGGCCCCGCCCAGCCCGTCCCGGTCGATCACCGTCACCTCGGCGCCGAGCTGCGCGGCGACCAGGGCGGCCTCGTAGCCGCCCGGTCCCCCACCGACGACGACGACCCTGGCCCGTGCGGGCAGCTGCGATGTCACGCGTGGCATTCTCGCTCATCGGCCGGTGGTCCCTACGCTGGGCACCCATGGCGATCTACGCGGCCTACGGCAGCAACCTCGATCCGGAGCGGATGGCACAGCGGGCTCCGCACTCGCCGCTGCACGGTACCGGCTGGCTCCTCGGCTGGCGGCTCAGCTTCGGCGGTGACGAGCTGAGCTGGCAGGGCCCGCTGAGCACCGTCGTCGAGGACCCGGGGCACCAGGTGTACGTGGTCCTGTACGACCTCACCCCGGCCGACGAGAAGGCGCTCGACGAGTGGGAGGGCGTCGAGATCGGCCTGTGGACCAAGATCCGGGTCCGGGTGAGCACGCTCGACGGTGAGGTCACCGCCTGGGTCTATGTGCTCAACTCCTACGAGGGCGGTCTGCCCAGCGCCCGCTATCTGGGCATGCTCGCGGACGCGGCCGAGGCCGGCGGTGCACCGACCGACTACGTCGACGACCTGCGCGCGCGTGCGTGCAACCCCAACGACCCGTCCGAGGAAGGGCCCGACTCCCGGTGAACGACACCCCGCTCACGCCCGGCACAGACCCCCGAGAGCCGGCTCGCGCGGCTGCGGCCCGACTCGCCGAACTGACCGGAGCGCCGTCCCACGACGTCGCCCTGGTGCTGGGCTCGGGCTGGGCGAAGGCCGCCGAGCTGCTCGGCGAGACCGTGGCCACGCTCGATCCGGGCGATCTCCCGGGATTCCTCGCCCCAGCGGTGGCCGGGCACAACGCGACCATCCGCTCGGTGCGGATCGGCGACAGCGACCGCCGGGCCCTGGTGCTCGGTTCCCGCACCCACCTCTACGAAGGACGCGGGGTGCGCGCCGTCGTGCACGGGATCCGGACCGCGGCCGCCGCCGGCTGCAGGATCGTCGTCCTCACCAATGGCTGCGGCGGGCTGGACCCGGCGTGGACACCGGGCACCACCGTGCTGATCAGCGACCACATCAACCTGACCGGGGTCTCCCCCCTGGAGGGGGCCACCTTCGTCGACCTGACCGACCTGTACTCGGCCCGGCTGCGCGCGGTGTGCCGCGAGGTCGACCCTGACCTGCCGGAGGGCGTCTACGTGCAGTTCCCCGGACCGCACTACGAGACCCCGGCCGAGGTGCGGATGGCGGGCATCATCGGAGGTCACCTGGTCGGCATGTCCACCTCACTGGAGGCGATCGCCGCCCGCGAGGCCGGCATGGAGGTGCTGGGCCTCTCCCTGGTGACCAACCCCGCCGCGGGGATCTCCCCGACGCCGTTGGACCACGCCGAGGTGATCGAGGCTGGTCGGGCGGCCGCGGACCGGATCGGGCCGATGCTGGCCGCGATCGTCCACCGGCTGTAGCTGCACCACACGCTGGCAACAACGGCGTGAACCGACCGTTTTCGCAGGTCAATCGCTTGATGGCGACTACGGCACGACTCGGTAACGTCCCTTGACACCCTCTGGGGTCACTTGGAGACTGACCGCGATCCGCGTCTGGATCGCCATGGTCAAGGCCCAGGAGGCACCACTGTGACAACCACCCGCCGAGCCCTCATCTCGGGCATCGCCGTCGGAGCGGCACTGCTCGCCACGGCGTGCTCCCCGCCGTCCGACAGCAGCACCAGCAGTTCCCCCGCTGCCGCGTCGGGCAGCGCAGCCGTCGCCGGCGACGCCAAGAGCGCGACGTCGGCGAAGGACCTCGGCGGGCTGGACGCCCTGGTCGCCGCGGCCAAGAAGGAGGGCCAGCTCAACGTCATCGCGCTGCCCCCGGACTGGGCCAACTACGGCGAAGTGATCAAGGGGTTCACGGCCAAGTACGCGATCAAGGTCAACTCGGCCCAGCCGGACGGTTCGAGCCAGGACGAGATCAACGCGGTCAAGCAGCTGAAGGGCACCGGCCGCGCCCCCGACGTGCTCGACATCGGCATGGCGTCCGCACTGACCAACACGACCCTGTTCGCTCCGTACCAGAACGAGAAGTGGGCCGAGATCGCCGATGCCCAGAAGGAGCCGACCGGCCTGTGGGTGCAGGACTACGGCGGCTACATGTCCATCGGCTACGACTCGGCGAAGGTCCCGGCCCCGACCGCGGTGGCCGACCTGCTCAAGCCCCAGTACAAGGGCAAGGTGGCCCTCAACGGTGACCCGACCCAGGCCAACGCCGCGCTGAACGGCGTGATGATGGCCTCGGTGGCCAACGGCGGATCGCTGGACGACATCGCCAAGGGCGTCGACTTCTTCAAGAAGCTCAAGGGCGCGGGCAACTTCATCCCGGTCCAGGCCTCCACCGCCACGATCAAGAACGGCACCACCCAGGTCGTCTTCGACTGGGACTACCTGTCGGCCGGTGCGTCGAAGAACCTTCCGACCTGGAAGGTCTTCGTGCCGAACAACGCCGTGATCGGCGGCTACTACGCCCAGGCCATCAACAAGGACGCCCCGCACCCCGCGGCCGCCCGCTTGTGGCAGGAGTACCTGTACTCCGACGAGGGTCAGAACCTGTGGCTCAAGGGCGGCGCCCGCCCGGTGCGGATGGACGCGATGACCAAGGCCGGCACGGTCGACAAGGCCGCCGCCGCCGCCCTGCCGCCGGTCACTGGCACCCCGCAGTTCATGAGCCCGGACCAGGCGACCAAGGCCAAGACGTTCCTGGCCGCCAACTGGGCCAAGGCCATCAGCTGAGCCAGACCACGTCACCGCCGGTCGGCGGCCACCCCTCGACGGGTG
>JBAPWU010000146.1:0-8927 GCA_049283855.1 Kineosporiaceae bacterium | reverse complement strand
CCCGGGGTGGCCGTACCCGACCTGGCGGTGCGCGGATCGGCCGCCGTGGCGGACGTCCTAGAGTGAGCCAGGTGACCACGAGGGCAGCCGCCGCCGCGAGCGCGGCCAACGATGACGTGGCGGCGATGGGCTACGAGCAGGCGCGCGACGCACTGATCGACATCGTGCGGCAGCTCGAGGCCGGCGGCGCCACCCTCGAGGAGTCGCTCGAGCTGTGGGAGCGTGGCGAGACCCTGGCCACCCGGTGCGAGCAGTGGCTGGACGGCGCCCGGGCCCGCCTCGACGCCGCCGTCGCCGCCCGCGACCACCAGGACTAGCGCGGCCAGAAGCAGACGCCAGGAGGAGCGCCGCCACGCTCGGCCCGCTCGCGGATCACTTCATCCGTTCCGGATCACTTCATCCGTTCCGGATCACTCCACCGTTCCGGATCACTCCACCGCTCCCGGGTCACGCGTGGTCGCGGGCCCCAGGAGGCAACCGCACAGGTGCCCCGCGAAGGCACGATGGAGATCACGATGCATGGAAGTGGTCGCCATAGCAGCCATTTCCACGCATCGTGATCTTCATCGTCGCGGACAATCGGCGGGTTCGGGGGAATCGGTGCCGACAGCCCCGAGCCCCTCGCCGAGTGATCACGATGTAGATCACGTTGTGCGCCAGGGTCACCTTCCGGGCCTTTTCTGCATCAGATCCCGCATCGTGATCTACATCGTGATCTTGGGCGGGGGCGGCCGGCGGACGGAGGGCCCTGGGGCCGAGCAGACCGGCGGGCCGAGCAGACCGGCGGGCCGAGCAGACCGGCGGGCGCAGCGGGCCTGTGGGCCGAGTGGTCAGCGGACTCGGCAGATGGGGTCGACCGGGGCGCCGGGGCGGTGCAGGAGCACGATCACGAACCGGTCGAACACCGGCTCGAAGCCCCGACGCAGCGCCTCGGCATAGGCGGCGGACGGCGTCCCGCCCTCCCAGCCGGTGTCGGCGCGGCTGTAGTCGAGCACCATCCAGGTCGCCAGCCCGTCGGAGCGCCCGACCCGGGTGACGTAGTCGCGGCGGGTCAACTGGGGCGCGATCGTGTTGTCGGCCTCGATGCAGACATCGGGCGGGATCTGAGGCAGCGTGGCCTCGATCGCTTGGGCTCGCAGGTCGCGCGCCCAGAACCGCTCGGTCCCCATCCGGCTGAGCGGGTAGTCCCCGGCCTGCGCCAGCATGCCGATCAGCAGGACAGCCACGCACCAGCCGAGCCACCCGGCGCGCAGGGTCCGGGCCAGCCTCGGCCGGTTCTGCACCCGGCGCCGGGCCAGCACCCGACCCACGGTATCCACGGCTGCCATGACCAGGATCGGCGCCAGCACGCTGGAGTAGTGGAAGTTGGTGGTCCACAACAGTTCTCGCGAGTTCAGCATCCGCTGAGCGAGGAACGGCAGGGTGAGCAGAACGTAGCGCGACCCGAGGCAGAGGTAGAGCGTGGGCAGGCCCAGGGCCAGCAGGGTCTGCGCCTTCCGCCAGGGCGTCACCATCAGCGCCACCACGCTCCACGGCTGGGTGAGCGCGTACCGCGCGGCGCTGGCCAGGTCCGGGCCCAGGGCGGGGAAGGTCCAGTACACGAACCCGGCCCCACCGGCGAAGTGCGGAATCACGACGCCCGTGGCCACCTTGTAGCCGACGGCGCCCAGCACCACCAGCCCGGCTCCCCAGGCCAGTTCACTGCGCGCCGGGCGGTGCCGCGGCCCCCACCACCTGGCCGAGCGGACGGCGACCAGTGCGCCGACCACCACCACGAACGCCCCCATGTCCTCGCGGACCAGCAGCAGCGCCGCGCAGGCGGCGAGCGTCGTCCGGTACGCCCTGCGGTCCACGGCGTCGATCACGACGGCGATCAGGGGGATCGCGAAAGCGATCTCGTGCACGTCGAACTGGATCATGCGCTGCAGCGGCCAGGCCAGCGCGTACACCCCGGCCACGACCAATGCGGGGCGCCCCTCAAGGCGGCGGGCCGAGAACGAGGCGACCGGAACGATCGAGGAGGCGACCAGCGCCGCCTGGGCCAGCAGCAGCATCCGCGGGTCGTCCCAGATCCAGTACAGCGGGGCCCATAGCGCGATGATCGGATGGAAGTGGTCACCGAGCAGGTGGTATCCCGGGGCCTTGAGCGGCACGATCGGCGCCTCGAAGCGCGAGTAGGCCCGCACCGCCTGGTCGAAGATGCCCAGATCGAAGCCGGTGGTGACGAAGCGCAGGTGGCGCACCCAGGCGTAGGTGGAGTACAGGGCGAAGGCGCCGAGGACGACGGCGGCGAGCCACCACCGTTCCCGCCGGTTCACCTGCCGGACCGCAGGCCCTCGGCCAGGACGCGCGCGTCGGCGGTGCCACCGGACTTGGCCAGGACCAGGGTCGTGAGGCTCGGCTCGCGCAGCATCAGCGAGGTGATCTCCTTCTCCGGCTTCACCAGCACCGTCCAGGCCTGACCGCCGATGACCAGCTCACCCTGCGGGCTGCCGCCCTGGGTGAGTGAACTCTGCCACCTGGCGGTCCAGCCCGGGGCCTGCATCAGGCCGACGTAGCGGCCGGCCACGGTGAGGTAGTTGACCGTCCAGGTCGCCAGGCCACCGCTGTCCACCCGCACGTCGGCGCTGGTCACCGTCCAGCCGGCCGGCACCGTGACCGCCGGCTCGAAACCCACCTGCGGGCGGGCCGCGACCGCAGCCGAGGTGAGGTCGACCGAGGGCCGCGGCACCGAGGTCGGCCGCGGCACCAGGAACCACATCAGGGCGACCAGGGCGAAGACCACGCCCATCGCGAGCACGAGGTTGGCGGTCGTCGTCCGCCGGCGTGGGGCGGCCGGCGGGGCTTGGTCTCCGGCGGGCGCGCTCACCCCCCCATCGTGTCCCGGGAGGGCCTCTCGGCGCCAACCGGATGCCCACTACGATCCGCTGCATGGACGACGTGCTGGTCGTGGGCGAGGCCCTGGTCGACATCGTGCGGCAGCCGGACGGGCAGGTCGCCGAGCATCCGGGCGGCAGCCCGGCCAACGTCGCTCTGGGCCTGGGCCGGCTGGGCCGGCGGGTGGCGCTGCTCACCCGGTTCGGCACCGACGCCCGGGGCGAGGCGATCCGGCAACGGCTGGAGGCCTCCGGGGTGCGGGTGGTGGAGGCGTCGCAGACCGATGACCCGACCTCGACCGCCACCGCCCGTCTGGACGCCGCCGGCGTCGCCAGCTACGACTTCGAGATCGACTGGCGGCTGCCCGAGTCGGTCCGCACCCTGGAGCGTCTCGGCGGGGGCGAGGTGCCGGCCAAGGCGCTGCACACCGGATCGATCGCCGCCTTCCTGCAACCCGGCGGGGACGTCGTGCTCGACCTGGTCCGGGCGGCCGCCGGTCGGATGACGGTCACCTACGACCCCAATGCGCGACCGCGGCTGATGGGTGAGCCGGGGCCGGCCC
The DNA here is from genome assembly GCA_049283855.1 of Kineosporiaceae bacterium. GTDB lineage: Bacteria > Actinomycetota > Actinomycetes > Actinomycetales > Kineosporiaceae > JADJPO01. Next base: position 5,488 of record JBAPWU010000146.1, on the reverse strand, counting down.
GCGAGCGGATCGAGCAGTTCGTCTCCGTCTGCGACCTGGTCAAGGTCAGCGACGAGGACCTGGCCTGGCTGGCGCCCGGGGAGGAGCCGGCCGAGGTGGCCGAGCGGTGGCTGGAGCGGGGCCCGTCCGTGGTCGTGCTCACCCGGGGCGGCGCCGGTGCGCTGGGACTGTGCCGGGCGGGCCGGGCCGATGTCTCCGCCGCGCCGATCACCGTGGTCGACACCGTGGGCGCCGGGGACTCGTTCATGTCCGGACTGCTCGATCACCTGGCGGGAGCCGACCTGCTCGGCAGCGAGCGGGCCCAGGCCCTGGGCGAGATCAGCGTGCGGGAGTTGAGCGCCATGCTCGACCACGCGGTGCGCGTCTCCGGGATCACCTGTCAGCGCGCCGGCGCCGATCCGCCGACCCGCGCCGACCTCGACGCCTGATCACACGGCGTCCGCGGGTCAGGACGGCGGCGGGCCGGTCGAGCCGCGCAGCACCAGGCGGACGTCGTGGAAGGCGACCTCGCCGGTGTCATCGGCCCAGTCCTGGCCCGGGTCCAGCTGGGTGAGCAGCCACCGGGCCGCCGCGGCCCCCTGCTCCGCGACCGGCTGGGCCACCGTGGTCAGGTCGAAGGTGGTGGCCAGTTCGTGGTCGTCCAGCCCCACCACGGAGATGTCCTCGGGGCAGCGCAGGCCGCTGTGCCGCAAGGCCCTCAGGGCTCCGAAGGCCATCTCGTCGGACTGGCAGAACACCGCGGTCGGGGCGCCCCCGGCCTGGGAGAGCAGCGCGGTCATCGCCAGTTCGCCGCCCGCTGCGGTGAAGGCGCCGTCCCGCTCCCAACCGGCCCGGCCCTCGATCCCGGCCGCCGCGAGCGCCTCGCGATAGCCCTGGCTCCGCCAGCCGGGAACGTTGAAGCCCTGCGGGCCGTGCGCGTCGCCGCCGATGCAGCCGATCCGGCGGTGTCCGAGGTTGATCAGATGCTGCACGGCGAGGCGGGCGGCGGCGACGTTGTCGATCCGTTCTCCGTGCACCCCGGTGAGGGGCTCTGCGACGCCGACCATCGGCACCCCCAGGGAACGCATCGAGGCGATCTCCCGGGAGTCCAGCGGCAGGGCCACCACCAGCACGCCGTCCACCCGCCGGCGTAGCGGCAGGGTCTCGAAGAACTCCGCTCGGCGCCGCCCGTCGGACAGCACGTGCAGGATCAGGTCGTAGCCGCGGCCGCGCAGCACCTCCTCGATGCCGCGCAGGGCCTCGGCGAAGAACCACCGCCCGGCGTAGGGCAGCACCACTCCGACCGCTCGGATCCGCCCCGTGACCAGCCCGGAGGCCAGGGGGGAGACGGTGTAGTCCAGCTCGGTGGCCGCTCGCAGAACCCGGTCACGGGTGGCCGGGGAGACGTTCGGCATGTCGCGCAGGGCCCGGGAGACCGTGGCCACCGACACCCCGGCCCGGGCCGCGACGTCCACGATGCTGGCGCGCGAGAGCGGTCCCAGAGATGGCCTCGGGGACGGTCGTCCCTGGCCGCCCGGTACGACGTGCACGATCACCCTCCCCACCGCGCGCAGGTGTGGCCGGCCGCGTTTCGGAGCCGCTCTGCAAACGTGACACGTCCCACCCCACAGTGACAAGCGGCTGGCCGCGTCGGCTGGAGTGCCCCGCGCACCGTCTGTCCGATGGCACCGTCGCGCAAACGGTTCCATCCCTACAGTGGCCTGCAGCAGTCCGACCACGAGGAGGATCTGTGTCCATCCGACCGGCCGCCCTGGCCCCCCTGGCCGAACAGGCCCTGCGGCATGTGGAGATCGAGCCCGAGGCGTTCGCCGAACGGCTCGAGCGCTGGGGCGAGGACCTGCTCACGGGCCTGTCCGTGTTCGCCGCTCCCCCGGCCGAGAAGGTTCTCGAGCTGGTGGTCGAGGCGCACAACCGCCGGCGGCCCGCCCTGCGCGCCCTGGACCGGCGCCGCACCCTGCGCCCGGACTGGTTCGCCCTGCCCGAGCAGGTCGGGTACGTCTGCTACCCCGACCGGTTCGCCGGCACGCTGAACGGAGTGCGGGACCGGATCGGCTATCTGCGTGAGCTCGGGGTCACCTACCTGCACCTGATGCCCCTGCTGGATCCTCGCCCGGGCCCGGACGACGGCGGGTACGCCGTCCAGGATTATCGCCGGGTGCGCGCCGACCTGGGCACGATGGAGGACCTGGAGAAGCTCTCGGACGACCTGCACGAGGCCGGGATCGCCCTCACCCTCGACCTGGTGCTCAACCATGTCGCCCGCGAGCACGAGTGGGCGCGCGCCGCCGTCCGCGGTGAGCGGCCCTACCGCGACTACTTCATGTTCTTCCGTGACCGCACCATGCCCGACCTCTACGAGCGCACGCTGCCCGAGGTGTTCCCCGACTTCGCGCCGGGCTCGTTCACCTGGTGCGAGGAGGTGGTCAACGACGACGGCAGCATCGGGGCCTGGGTCTGGACGACGTTCAACGACTTCCAGTGGGACCTGGACTGGAGCAACCCCGCCGTGTTCTGCGAGTTGCTCGACGTCATCCTGTTCCTGGCCAACGTCGGGGTGGACTGCCTGCGGCTGGACGCGATCGCGTTCCTGTGGAAGCGGATGGGCACCAACTGCCAGAACCAGCCCGAGGTGCACGACATCGTGCAGGCGCTGCGCGCTGCGGTCAGGATCGCCGCCCCCGGAGTGATCTTCAAGGCGGAGGCGATCGTGGCACCGGAGGACCTGCCCGCCTACCTGGGCACCGGCCGCCACTCCGGCAGGGTCTGCGACCTCGCCTACCACAACAGCCTGATGGTCCAGCTCTGGTCGTCGCTGGCCACCGGGTCGGCCGACCTGGCCCGCCGGGCCCTGGCGGTGCCGCCCCCCAAGCCGGTGACCACCGCCTGGACCACCTACGTGCGGTGCCACGACGACATCGGCTGGGCGATCTCCGACAGCGACGCTGCCGCGGTGGGCCTGTCCGGGCACGCTCATCGGGCCTTCCTGGCCGCCTGGTACGACGGGGACTTCACCGGATCGTTCGCCCGCGGCGAGCCCTTCCAGGTCAACCCCGACACCGGCGACGTGCGCACCAGCGGCACCCTGGCCAGCCTGGCCGGCCTGGAGGCCGCCCTCGAGCGCCAGGCGCGCACCGGCGACACCCACCTGGTCGACCTGGCTCTGGGCCGGATCTTCCTGCTGCACGCCGTGGTCTACGGCTACGGGGGGATCCCCCTGCTCTACATGGGGGACGAGCTGGGCCTGCTCAACGACCGGAGCTACCTGACCGAGGAGCGGCTGGCCTCCGACAACCGCTGGCTGCACCGCCCGCGCATGCCCTGGGACGTCGCCGACCAGCGCCACACCGAGGGCTCCCTCGCGGCCAGGGTCTTCGCCGGGCTGGCCCACCTGGGCCGGCTGCGGGCCCGGTTGGACGCCCTGCACGCGGCGGTGGAGAGCGAGCCGGTGGACGTCGGCGTGCCCGGGCTGCTGGCCCTGCGTCGCCGGCACCCGGCGGGGGCGCTCCTGCAGATCTACAACGTCACCGCCCGCTGGCAGCACCTGCCGGCCGATGCGGTGACCAGGGCGGGGCTGGGAGCGGTCTGGGAGCATATCTCGGGGTTCGCCCCCCAGTCCGAGCCGATGGACCAGGGGTGGATCTATGCCCTTCCTCCCTACGCGGCCTGGTGGCTCAGCCGCGACGATGGGTGATTTCACGCCAACGGAGTGTGACTTCTCGCGCGTCGCGCCCCACGGACCACGCTCATGGCGTTGACTGTGTTTCGTCATGATCCGCCTGCACCTGTCCCCCTCGGCCGGCGTGCTCGCCTCCGGCGTGCTCGCGGTCGCGCTGCTGGGTGCCTGCGCCCCGGCGCCCGACGGCCAGGGCACCTCGGGTGGCTCGGCGTCGTCCGCCTCGGCCGGCTCAACCGTCCCGGGCTCCTCGGAACTGCCCGGGCTGGACGGTGACGCCCAACCCGGCGCGCCGGCCTTCGTCGGAGCCAGCCGGGCCGGGCTGCACGTCTCGGCCCTGCCCGGCCGCGGCCGGGCCGCCACCGGGTCGGATCCGGTCGACGACCCGCTCGCCGACGCGGGGATCGACTCCCTCGCCGAGAACCGCCACACCGGGACCTCGGGCTGGCTGATCGGCGCCCAGCCTCCCGGCGTCCGGATCGAGGGCTACGCCGACGTGCTGAGCGCGCTCCCGGGCGAGCCGGTGGGCCTGCACGTCAGCTCCACCGCGCCCACCTTCCGGGTCGAGGTCCTGCGCACCGGCAACTACGAGGGCCGCTGGGCGCGCCGGGTCTGGTCCAGCGGCTCGGTGGCCGGCGGCGTGCGCAGCGGGCTCACCCAGACCGCGGACACCCGGATGACCAGCGCCAACTGGCCCCGCTCGGTCACCCTGGCCACGGCCGGCTGGCCGCCCGGGGCCTACCTGGCCAAGTTGATCGGGGCGGACGGCGCGATGTCCTTCGCGCCGTTCGTGATCCGCAACCGGCAGAGCACCGGGGCGGTGCTGCTGGTGCACAGCATGGCCACCTGGCAGGCCTACAACGAGTGGGGCGGGCCCAGCACCTACCGCGGCTACGAGGAGTCGGACAAGGCCAAGGACTTCCTGCTGCGCTCGCGGGCGTCGTCCTTCGACCGGCCCTACGCCCGCGGGTTCGGCACCGGCACCTTCCTGACCAACGAACTGCCGGCCGTGGCCGCGGCCGAGCGGCTGGGGCTGCACCTGAACTACGCCGCCGACCTCGACCTGCAGCTGCACCCCGAGGTGCTGGAGGGCGCGGTGGCGGTGGTGCTGCTCGGCCACTCCGAGTACTGGTCCCGGCAGATGCGGGCCAACCTCACCGCGGCCCGGGACCGAGGGGTCAACCTGGCCTTCCTCGGCGCCAACGACGTGCATCGCCGGATCCGGCTGCAGCCCTCGCCGCTGGGCGCGGGACGAGTCATGGTCAACTACAAGCTCGGCCAGGACGACCCGGTCAAGACCGAGGACACCACCGCCGACTGGGGCGCCAAGCCGTTCCCGCAGCCGCAGTCCTCGCTGGTCGGCTCGATGTTCCGGTGCGCCCACGCCGACGGCGATCTCGTGATCAGCGACCCGCGCGCCTGGCCCTTCGCCGGGCTGGGCCTGGCCGCCGGGACGAAGCTGATCAACGTGGTCGGGCCCGAGTTCGACCGGGTCAACACCGCGGTGAGCACCCCCCGGCCGCTGCAGGTGCTGGCCCATTCGCCGCTGCCCTGCCGCGGTCAGCCGGACGCCTCGGACATGGTCTGGTACAGCCACTCCAGCGGTGCCGGGGTGTTCGCCGCCGGGACGCTGCGCTGGATCGAGTCGATGACCAGTTCGGACAGCACCACGCGCAGCGTCGTCACCGCCGTCACCGAGCGGGTGCTGCGCGAGATGGCCCAGCCGCGGGCCGGTGCGCGGATCCCGGCCGAGGACAACATCGCGGACTACTACGCAGCGAACGGCACGCTGCGCGCCGCGACGCCGGGCGCCCC
>JBAPWU010000145.1:0-5937 GCA_049283855.1 Kineosporiaceae bacterium | reverse complement strand
CACCGGCGCCTGGCGCGAGGTGCAGCTCGACCCCGAGGGGCGGCTGCGGGTGCCCCCGGGGGTCGCCCTCGACCTCGGCGCCACCGGCAAGGCCTTCGCCGCCGACCGGATCTCCTCGGCGATCGCCTCGCGCCTGGGCACCGGGTGCATCCTCAGCCTCGGCGGTGACGTCGCGGTCGGGGTGGCCGCCGACGGGGAGCACCCCTGGCAGGTCTCCGTCAGCGAACGGCCGGACGGCGCGGTCGAGCAGACGCTGACCCTCCCCCGGGGCGGCATCGCCACCTCCACCACCGTGCACCGCACCTGGACCCACGGCGGGCGGGCGGTGCACCACGTGCTCGACCCCGACACCGGCCTGCCGGTGCAACGCACCTGGCGCACGGTGACCGCGATCGCGGACACCTGCCTCGAGGCGAACACGGCCACGACAGCGGCCCTGGTGCTCGGAGAACGGGCACCGGACTGGCTGGACGACCGTGGGCTCTCCGCGCGTCTGGTCGCTCAGGACGGCACTATGAGAACCCTCGGGGAATGGCCTGATCGAACCCCTGAAGGGCAGCTGTGATGTGGTTGTGGTTCGCCAACCGGGGGACCGGCGTCGTCCTGGTCGGCCTGATGACGCTCGCGACGGCGCTGGGGGTGCTGTCCACGGCCCGGGCGCACTCACCCCGCTGGCCGAGGTTCGCCACCCAGGGGCTGCACCGCAACGTCTCCCTGATGGCCGTGGTGGCCCTGCTCGTGCATGCGGCGTCGGCCATCGCGGATGAGTTCGTCGACCTGCGCTGGTACCACGTGTTCGTCCCGATCGGCGGGCCCTACGTGGCGAAGCAGCGGCTGCCGCTGGCCCTGTCCGCCCTGGCCTTCAACCTGCTCCTGGTGATCGTGGTCACCAGCCTGGTGCGGGCTCACCTGCCGCACCGGCTGTGGCGCGGCCTGCATCTGCTCACCTACCTCAGCTGGGCGCTCGGCGTGGTCCACGGCGTGCTGATCGGCACCGACGCGAAGACCTGGTGGGGCCTGGGCGTGACCGTGACCAGCGTGGCCGTCGTGACCGTCGCCGGCGTCGTCCGGCTGGTCACCTTCGCCAACGAACGGCGGCGGGAGGCGCGCGCCGGGGCGCTGGTGAACCTGCCGTGAGCGGCTACGTGAGCGTGCCCGCCGGTGTCGGCGGCGACATCGCCGTCCTGAGCGGACTGCGGCTGCTCTCCGGGGTGATCGACGCACCGGGATCGGGCCCCCACCGGGCCCGCTGGGGGCAGCCGGCGCCGATGGCCGCCGAGGACCTCGTGCAGCTGACCCGCGCGGCCGCGGTGCGCGGTCGGGGCGGAGCCGGTTTCCCCTTCTCCCGCAAGCTGTCAGCGGCTCGCGAGGCGGGCAAGCGGCGCGTCGTGGTGGTCAACGCCGCAGAGGGCGAGCCCGGCAGCGCGAAGGACAGCGCGCTGCTGCTCACGGTCCCACACCTGGTCCTGGACGGCGCCGCGATCGTGGCCCGCGCGCTCCACGTCGCCACGGTGCACGTGGTCGTGCCGGGTGAGCGGCCCGCGGTGCTCCCGGCCGTGGAGCAGGCGATCGCGGAGAGCGACACCGGCATCGAGTTCACCGTGCAGGAGACCTCCGGCGGTTTCGTCGGCGGCCAGGCACGCGCCGTCCTGGAGCTGCTGGCCGGCCGCGAGAACCTGCCGGTCACCGCGTGGGCGCCGGAGGCGGTGGACGGGCTGCGCGGGCGGCCGACCCTGCTCTCCAACGCCGAGACCTATGCCCAGCTCGCGGTCCTGTGCGCGCTCGGGCCGGTCGAGTACGGCCGCTTCGGAACCGCCGACGAGCCGGGCACCACGCTGGTGACCGTCGGCGGGGACGGCGTTGGCGGCATGGTGCTCGAGGTGCCCTTCGGGGCGCGGCTGTCCGACGTCCTGACCCACTGCGGGCACGACGTCGGCGCCCCGGTGGTGCTCGGCGGCTACCACGGGGTGTGGCTGACCCCGCGCGAGGTGGCCGTGCGCCAGCTCAGCCGCGCCGACCTCGCCGCGTCCGGCGCCACCCTGGGCGCCGGGGTGATCCTCCCGGTGCCGCGCGACGCCTGCCCGGTGCTGCTCACCTCCCAGGTGGTCACCTACCTGGCCGGTCAGAGCGCCCGCCGCTGCGGGCCGTGCCTGAACGGGCTGCCCGCCCTGGCCGAGGCCTGCGCGGCCCTGGCCGGCGGATACGCCGGAGAGACCACCTTCGGGCGGATCGAGCTCCTGGTCGGGCAGCTTCCCGGGCGCGGTGCCTGCGCTCATCCCGATGGCACCGTGCGCCTGGTCCGCTCGCTGCTGCGTGCCTTCCCGGACGAGGTGGCCGCACATCTGGCCGGCCCGTGCCGGACCCCGATCGAGGCGGCGGCGTCATGAGCGCGGACCCGTCGGACACGGCGGCACTGACCACGCTGATCCCGCGGATCGAGGCCACCGGGGCGATCCCGGTCGTCGGGCCCGCGCCGGCGACCCGGCGATCGCGGCGCGGGGGCAAGCGGCTGCGGGTGGACTGGCCGGCCTGCAAGGCCCACGGACTGTGCCACGAACTGCTGCCCGAGACCGTGGCCCTGGACGAGTGGGGCTACCCCGTGATCGACCCGGCACCCCTGCGTGGCGCCCGCCTGGACGAGGCCAAGAAGGCCGTCGCCGCCTGCCCCACCCTGGCCCTACGCCTGACCGACCCCCTGTGACGGGCACGGTGTCACACGGTGCCCGTGGGGCGGGCGTGGTGTCACACGGTGCCCGCGGGGAGTGGGAGCGATTCCGCGCGGTCGCCCGCGCCGGGGCACACACAGTCACGGCTCCACCGCCGACCCACCTATCCTGAGCCGGTGAGGCCGCGGCTGGACGACGTGAGCCTGGCCGACGCTCAACGGCTGCGACGACGCCTGGACGGCGCCCGGTCGGTGCGCGACGAGGCGCGCCGCGCCGAGGTGCTGGCCGGGATCGAGCGCGACATCGACGAGGCCCGGGCCCGGCTGGAGGCCCGGCGTCTCGCCGTCCCGGCCGTCAGCTACCCCGATCAGCTCCCGATCTCCCAGGCCCGCGACCGGATCGCCGGGGCCATGGCCGAGCATCAGGTGGTCGTCGTCGCCGGTGAGACCGGGTCGGGCAAGACCACCCAGCTGCCCAAGATCTGCCTCGAGCTGGGCCGCGGCGTCCGCGGGATGATCGGGCACACCCAGCCGCGCCGGCTCGCCGCGCGCACCGTGGCCGAGCGGATCGCCGAGGAACTGGGCACCGAGCTGGGCGAGGCGGTCGGCTATCAGGTGCGCTTCACCGATCGGGTCGGGCAGACCACCAGCGTCAAGCTGATGACCGACGGGATCCTGCTCACCGAGCTGCAGCGCGACCGCATGCTGATGCGCTACGACACACTGATCATCGACGAGGCGCACGAGCGCAGCCTGAACATCGACTTCATCCTCGGCTACCTGCGCCAGCTGCTGCCCCGCAGGCCCGACCTGAAGATCGTGATCACGTCGGCCACCATCGACCCGCGCCGCTTCGCCGACCACTTCAGCCTGCCTGGCCGTCCGCCCGTGCCCGTGATCGAGGTGTCCGGCCGGACCTTCCCGGTCGAGGTCCGCTACCACCCGATCGAGGAGACCGCCGGCGGCAGCGGGGGGTCCGAGCCGGCCGACCAGACGGACGCGATCTGTGCCGCGGTGAGCGAGCTCTGCGGAGAGGGGGCCGGCGACATCCTGGTCTTCCTCTCCGGCGAGCGCGAGATCCGCGACACCGCGGACGCCCTCGCCTCCACGGTGCCCCGGCACACCGAGATCGTGCCGCTGTTCGCCCGGCTCTCCATCGCCGAGCAGCACCGGGTCTTCGCCCCGCACACCGGACGGCGCGTCGTCCTGGCCACGAACGTCGCCGAGACCTCGCTGACGGTGCCGGGCATCCGCTACGTGGTCGACCCGGGGACGGCGCGGATCTCCCGCTACAGCCACCGGACGAAGGTGCAGCGGCTGCCGATCGAGCCGATCTCCCAGGCCTCGGCCAATCAGCGGGCCGGGCGATGCGGCCGGGTCGCCGACGGGATCTGCATCCGGCTCTACAGCGAGAAGGACTTCCAGGGCCGGCCGCAGTTCACCGACCCGGAGATCCTGCGCACCAACCTGGCCTCCGTGATCCTGGCGATGACCGCGATCGGGCTCGGGGACATCGCCGCGTTCCCGTTCGTGGATCCGCCCGACCGGCGCTCGATCAGTGACGGCGTGGCCCTGCTCACCGAGCTGGGCGCCCTGGAACCGCCCGCCCCGGGGGCCGAGAGGGGCCGGAACACGTTGACCCCGTTGGGGTCTCGCCTGGCTCAGCTTCCGGTCGATCCACGGATGGGCCGCATGATCCTGGAGGCCGAGCGCAACGGGTGCGTGCGCGAGGTGATCGTGATCGCCGCCGCGCTGTCCATCCAGGACCCGCGCGAGCGACCGGTCGACAAGCAGCAGGCGGCCGACGAGCTGCACCGCCGGTTCGCCGATCCGACGTCCGACTTCCTGGCCTACCTGAACCTGTGGATCCATCTGCGCGAGGCCCAGGACGAGCTGTCCTCCAACCAGTTCCGCCGGGCCTGCCGCCGCGAGTTCCTCAATCACCTGCTGGTGCGCGAGTGGCAGGACCTGGTCGGCCAGCTGCGCCAGCTCGCGCGCGGCGTCGGCATCACCATCCCGCCCCGGGGTAGCCCGCCCGCCGACCCCGGCCAGGTGCACCGCAGCCTGCTGGCCGGGCTGCTCTCCCAGATCGGGGTCAAGGAGGGCGAGCGCAACGAGTACACCGGGGCCCGGGGCGCCACCTTCGTGATCTGGCCCGGGTCGGCGCTGTTCAAGAAGCCGCCGACCTGGGTGATGGCCGGTGAGCTGGTGGAGACCTCGCGGCTGTGGGGCCGGGACGTGGCCCGGATCGAACCCGAGTGGGTCGAACCGCTGGCCGGGCATCTGCTCAAGCGCTCCTACAGCGAACCGCACTGGTCGGCCAAGCGGGCAGCGGTGATGGCCTACGAGCGGGTCACCCTGTACGGGGTGCCGATCGTCACCCGGCGCGCCGTCGGCTACGGCCGGATCGACCCCGAGCTGTCCCGGGACCTGTTCATCCGCAACGCCCTGGTCGAGGGCGACTGGCGCACCCATCACCGGTTCTTCCACGCCAACCGGGCCCTGCTCGAGGACGTCGAGGACCTGGAGCACCGGGCCCGGCGCCGCGACATCCTGGTCGACGACGAGACCCTGTTCGACTTCTACGACGCCCGGATCCCGCCGGACGTCGTGTCCGGGCGGCACTTCGACGCCTGGTGGAAGCAGGCCCGGCGCGACCAGCCCGAGCTGCTCACCCTCACCCAGGACCTGCTGGTCAGCGACGACGCCGGCACCGTCGAGCGCCGCGACTACCCCGACACCTGGCCGGTCGAGGGTGGCCAGCTCGCGCTCGGCTACCAGTTCGAGCCCGGCGCGGCGGCCGACGGGGTCACGGTGCACGTGCCGGTGCAGCTGCTGGCCGGGATCGACCCCGAGCCGTTCACCTGGCAGATCCCCGGGCTGCGCGAGGAACTGGTCACCGCGCTGATCCGCAGCCTGCCCAAGGCGATCCGCACCTCGTTCGTGCCCGCCCCCGACAACGCCCGCGCGGCCCTGGCCCGGATCGCCCCGGACCACGAGCCACCGGTCGGGTCGCTGCTGGAGGCCCTCGGGGACGAGCTGGGCCACCGGGCCTCGATGGTGATCCCCCGGGAGGCCTGGCAGCTGGACAAGGTGCCCGGGCACCTGAGGATGACCTTCCGGGTCGAGGACGACCACGGTGACCTGCTGGCCGAGTCGAAGGACCTCGCCGTCCTCCAGCACACCCTGCAGCAGAAGGTGAGGGCCGCGGTGGCGGCCATCGCCGGCGCCGGGGTCGAGCGGTCACGGCTGAGCACCTGGGACGTGGGCGC
>JBAPWU010000144.1:0-5821 GCA_049283855.1 Kineosporiaceae bacterium | reverse complement strand
GCCCGGACCGAGGCCGCGCCGATCGCCTCGGCCGTCGCCGGTTGCCCGGCGAGCGCGGCCTCGACCCCGGAGGCCCGCAACGGCACCAGGCCCATGTTGGTCAGCGCCACCTTGGCGGCCACGATCCGCCCGCCCTCGGCCCTGACCGCCGCCCCGACCGCGACGATCGACCAGGACTGGGCGGTCTGGTTGATCTTCTCGTAGCGCGCGCCCCAGCCGGTGTGCTTGGGCACCCGGATCTCCGCGAGCAGCTCCCCCGGTCCCACCGCGGTGGTGAACAGATCCGTGAAGAACTCGGCCGCGCTCACCGTGCGCCGCCCACCGGGACCGGCGATCACCATCGATGCGTCGAGCGCCAGCGCCGCCGCCGACATGTCACCGGCCGGGTCGGCATGCGCCAGCGAGCCACCGAACGTGCCCCGATGGCGCACCTGGGGGTCCGCGACCGTCTCGGCGGCCAGGGACAGCAGCCGGGCATGCTCGCGGATCAGCGGGTTGCGGGTCACCTCGTCGTGCGTGGTCATCGCGCCGATCACGATCGCGTCGCCGTCGTCGCGAACCCCGCGCAGCGCCTCGATCCGGCCCAGGTCGACCACCACGTCGGGTGAGGCCATCCGCATCCGCAGCACCGGCAGCATGCTCTGCCCGCCGGCCAGCACCTTGACCTCACGGCCGCCGGCCCCGGCCAGGAGGGCCAGGGCGTCCTCGACGGTGGTCGGTGCCTCGTAGTCGAACGCGGCGGGGATCACGCGGCACCTCCACTGCTGGTCGCGGCTGCGGAACTCGATCCTGACTGGACGGCACGCCAGACCTTCATCGGCGTGCATGGCATGTCGATGTCGTCGACGCCCCAGGGGCGCAGCGCATCGACCACCGCGTTCAGCACCGCGGGGGTTGAGGCGATCGTGCCCGCCTCGCCGACTCCCTTGACCCCCAACAGGTTCGAGGTGGCCGGGGACACGGTGCGGTCGGTGGTGAACGACGGCAGATCGGCCGCCGACGGCATCGTGTAGTCCACGAACGTCGCCGTGGTCAGGGTGCCGTACTCGTCGTGCCGCGCGTCCTCGTACAGGGCCTGGGCGATGCCCTGGGCAAGACCTCCGTGCACCTGACCCTCGACGATCAGCGGGTTGAGCACGGTGCCGATGTCGTCGACGCAGACGTACTGACGGATGGTCGACTTGCCGGTCTCGGTGTCCACGTCGATCGCGCACAGATGGGTGCCGTGCGGGAAGGAGAAGTTCACCGGGTCGTAGGTGGCCTCGCAGTCGATGCCCGGCTCGACGCCGTCCGGCAGGTTGTGCGCGTCGAAGGAGGCGAACGCGACCGCCGCCAGCGCCATCCCCTTGTCGGTGCCGCGCACGGTGTACTGACCATTGGCGAACTCGAGGTCGTCGACACTGGCCTCGAGCTGATGCGCAGCGATCACCTTCGCCTTCTCGATCACCTTGTCGGCCGCCATCGCCACGGCGACACCGCCCACCGGCAGGGAGCGCGACCCGTAGGTGTCCAGGCCCCGGACGGAGACCTGGGTGTCGCCGTGCAGCACCTCGACGTCCTCGAAGGGCACGCCCAGCCGGTCGGCCACGATCTGGCTCCAGGCCGTCTCATGTCCCTGGCCGTGCGGGCTGGTGCCGGTGACCACCTCGACCTTGCCCGTCGGCAGCATGCGCACCGAGGCGGTCTCCCAGCCGCCACCCACGTACGACAGCGCGCCCAGGACCCGCGACGGCGCCAGGCCGCACATCTCGGTGAAGGTGGAGATGCCGATCCCGAGCTGCACCGGGTCCTTGCGGGCCCGGCGGTCGGCCTGCTCGCGGCGCAGCCCCTCGTAGTCGAACAGCTCGAGGGCGCGCGCCGTGGCCGCCTCGTAGTTGCCCGAGTCGTAGGTCATGCCGGCGACGGTGTCGAACGGGAACTCCTCGTGGGTGATCCAGTTCTTCTCCCGGACGGCGAGCGGGTCCATCCCGATCTCGTGGGCGAAGGTGTCCACCAGCCGCTCGATCGCACAGGTCGCCTCGGGCCGTCCGGCGCCGCGATAGGCGTCGGTCCAGGTCTTGTTGGTGAACACGTTGGTGGTGGTGAACCGGTAGGACTCGAACTTGTAGATGGAGTTGTACATCCAGGCGCCGAGCACCGGGATCCCCGGACTGACCAGGCCGAGGTAGGCGCCCATGTCGGCCAGCAGGTCTACCTTGAGCCCGACCATCGTGCCGTCCTTGCGCCCGGCGAGGGTGAGCCGCTGCACCTGGTCCCGACCGTGGTGGGCCGACTGGAGCGACTCCGACCGGGTCTCGGTGTACTTGACCGGCTTGCGCAGCTCGCGGGCCACCAGGAAGGTGATCACCTCCTCGGGGGTGAACTGCAGCTTGCCGCCGAAGCCGCCGCCGACGTCGGGGGCGATCACCCGGATCTTCGATTCCGACGTGCCGGTGATCAGGGCCATGAACACCCGGACGAAGTGCGGCACCTGGGTCGCGCTCCAGACCACGAACTGCTCACCGGTCGGGTCGACCACGGTGGAGCGGGGCTCCATGAACGCCGGCACCAGCCGCTGCTGGCGGAACCGCCGCTCGATCACCACGCCGTCCGGGTCTGAGCGGGCGGCGTCGATCGCCGCGTCCACGTCGCCGCCGAAGCCGCCCGCCGCGGAGTCGAGCGTCCACACGGCGCTGATGTTGGTGCCCAGTTCGGGGTGGGCCAGGGCGGCGCCGTCCTTGACCGCCTCCTCCAGGTCGAGCACCACGGGGAGGTCGTCGTAGTCGACGATCACGTGCTCGGCGGCGTCCCGGGCGGCGGTGGCCGAGCGGGCGGCGATCACCGCGACGATCTCACCGGCGAAGCTGACCCGGTCCTGGGCGACGGCCGGGTGGGTCGCTGCCTTCTGGTCGGCGGTGATCGGCCAGGCGCAGGGCAGTCCGACCTCGGAGCCCTTCAGCTCGGGCCCACTCCACACCCCGATCACGTTCGGCATCGCCCTCGCACCGCTGGTGTCGATCGAGGCGATCGTGCCGTGGGCGACGGGCGAGCGCACCATCGCCAGGTGCAGCATGCCGGGCAGGGTGATGTTGTCGGTCCACCTGGTCCGTCCGGTGATCAGCCGGGCGTCCTCCTTGCGCTTGCGGGCCCGGCCGAACTCGCGGCCGGCCTGCACCCCGTCGTCGACGGCGGTCATGCCGCACCCCCTGCTGCCGTCCCGGCGGCCACGGGCAGGCTGCCGGCTGCCTGCTGGATGGCCTTGACGATGTTCTGGTACCCGGTGCACCGGCACAGGTTGCCCTCGATGCCCTCGCGGATCTCGGCCTCGCTCGGGGTCGGGTTGTCCTGGAGCAGGTCGACCGCCTGCATGATCATCCCTGGCGTGCAGAACCCGCACTGCAGGGCGTGGCAGTCGTGGAAGGCCTGCTGCATCGGATGCAGCGTGGTGCCGTCGGCGAGGCCCTCGATCGTGGTGACCGTGCCGCCGTCGACCTGGACCGCGAGCACCGAACAGGACTTCACGCTCCGCCCGTCCACGTGCACGGTGCAGGCCCCGCAGTTGCTGGTGTCGCAGCCGACCACCGTCCCGGTCTTGCCGAGCTGCTCCCGCAGGTAGTGCACGAGCAAGGTGCGCGGCTCCACGTCGTCGGTGTACTCGACACCGTCCACGGTGACGGTGACTCTCCTGGTGCCCATGCGGCCTCCACGCCTCGCGCGATGAGGGGCAGCCCCAGCCGGAACGACCCCAGGTGTGACCTACGTCGCTGATCCAACGTCAGTGTGGCCTGGAACACAAGAGGTTCGTGGGTGCTCGGTGAACGCGTACTCCCGTCGGCGCACCGAGGGGCCGCCGCGGGCGGGAATCCGATCGACGCGAGCCGAGCGGCAGGCCAGGCTGGAGCATGGCCACCACACGGGTCGGACCCCTCACCGTCGAGCTCTCCACGGACGTCGCAGCCTTCTCCGCACGGGCGGCCGCCCTCCTGGCCGCCGACCCGGTGCGATCCTGCGTGGTCGCAAGCTGGGTCGAGCGGACACTGAACGATGACCCGCCGGTCCGGCCCACCTGGTTGCTGGTGACCTCCGCGGACTCCGCGGGATCCCCCATCGGCGCCGCCATGCACACCCCGCCGTTCCCGCCCTACCTCCCCCCGATGCCCGAGGCGGCGGCGGCCGCACTCGCCGACGCCCTGCACCAGTGCGGCGATGCTCCGGCGGGGGTCAACGGTGACGCCGCGGCGACCGCGGCGTTCGTCGAGCGCTGGGTGGCCCTGACCGGTTGTGTCGCCACGCGCACGACCGCCGAAGGTGTGCACGTCCTCGACGGATTGGCGCCGCCCGTCGGGGTGGACGGCGCGCAGCGGGCCGCCACGCACGAGGACCTGGCGCTGGTCCTGCGCTGGTACGAGGACTTCGGGGACGAGATCGGGGTGCACCGCCCGCCGCTGCCCCGGCCGTGGGTGCGCACCACGGTGGAGCGGGGCCTCGTCCTGCTCTGGACCGACCCCTTCGGAGCGGTGGTGAGTCTGGCCGGCCGGACGACGGCGGTGGGCGGGGTGAGCCGGATCGGCCCGGTCTACACGCCCCCGGCGCAGCGCCGGCACGGATACGCGGCCGCCGTCACCGCCGGGAGTTGCCGGCAGGCGCTGGCGGCCGGCGCACAGCAGGTGATGCTGTTCACCGATCTCGCCAACCCGACCTCGAACGGGGTGTACGCACGGCTCGGCTTCCGCCGGGTCGGGGACGCCTCGGAGTGGCTGTTCGAGCCGTCCGGCCCCGGATGAGCCCGGGGAATGCCGAGCCTCACACGGCCGTCCGCCCCGGGCCGGGACGGCGCGGGGCAGGATGGGGGAAGGTACGAGGAGAGGCAGCCCGCGATGACGACACCGCCGACCCGGGAGCCCGGCCGGCCCGGCCCGGCGGATGATCCCGCAGCACCAGGCCAGTTCGAGCGGGTGAAGCTGACCGGTGAGCAGGCCCGGCTGGTGAAGTTCGTTCTGATCGTGGTGGCCGCGACGCTGCTCTTCTCGGCGATCACCATCCTCGTGGTCGTGCACTGACCCGTCGTGCCCCGACCCGACCTGCCCTGACCCGACGTGGCCCGGCAGCAGGGTCACCGGGCGGCGGTGTGATGGATCGGGCCCTCCCGCTCACCGAGGCGTCCGCCGTCGCCGCCCCAGCGCAACGCGATGATCTCGGCGGCGATGCTCACCGCGGTCTCCTCCGGTGTCCGTGCCCCGAGGTCGAGCCCGATCGGTGAGGACAGCCGGGCCAACTCGGCCTCGGTCAGCCCCGCCTCACGCAGCCGCGCCAGCCGGTCGTCGTGGGTGCGCCGCGAGCCCATCGCCCCGATGTAGGCCGCCTCCGGCAACCGCAGCGCGACCTGCAACAACGGCACGTCGAACTTCGGGTCGTGGGTGAGCACGGCGAGCACGGTGCGCGCGTCGATCCGGCCCGCCTCCGCCTCCGCGGCGAGGTAGCGGTGCGGCCACGCCACCACCACGTCGTCGGCGCCGGAGAACCGCGAGCGGGTGGCGAAGACCGGCCGGGCGTCGCAGACCGTCACGTGGTAGCCGAGGAAGGCGCCGACCCGGGCCACCGCCGCGGCGAAGTCGATCGCGCCGAACACGAGCATCCGCGGCTTCGGCGCGTACGCCGCCACGAAGACCCGCATCCCCTCGCCGCGGCGCTCGCCGTCCGGCCCGTAGGTGAGCGTCTCGGAGCGGCCGGTGGCGAGCAGCCCGCGCGCATCGTCGGTCACCGCGTCGGTCATGCGTCGGGAACCGAGGCGCCATCGCGCCGGGGACGGCGAAGCAGTCGCCGAGCCGGCGGGGACGGCGGC
>JBAPWU010000143.1:0-2960 GCA_049283855.1 Kineosporiaceae bacterium | reverse complement strand
CGCCAGACCAGGACGGCGAGCGGCGCCCCCAGACCGAGGCCGGCGGCCAGCCACCGGCCGGGCAGCGGAGCGTGCCGGGCATCGGCCAGGCCGAGCTGGTCGATCAGCGAGCCGTACAGGGTCATGCCCAGCACGGCCGCCAGCACGACCTGGGTGACGCCGAGCACCCGGCGGGCATCTCCGGGCATGGCGAGGGTGAGCGCCGCGAGCAGCACGGTGATCACGGCAAGGACGGCCCCCGAGGTCACCAGGTACCCGGTCAGCGGCTGGGTGGCATCGACGCCGTCCGCGCCGTGGTGCGAGGCGACCTCGGCGGGAAGACGGTCGCGCACCCCCAGCGCCACGGCCGTGCCCACGCCGATCAGCACGAACGAGGTGCCGCCGACCACCGCCAGCCAGCGGCCCGCCGACGGCGTGACCGGAGCGCTCGGTGCCCTCATGGCCGACAGCTTGCCCGGTCGGCGCCCTCCCGTCAGCCGCCGAGGAGGTCCACCACGTCGTCCTGCCGCTGGGCTGATGGGTCGACGGCCGAATGACCGACGTCCGGCCGCCCTGTCCATACACTTCCGCCATGACCGAGGCCCGGTGGTTGGACGAGCGCGAGTTCACGATGTGGCGGGCGTTCTTCTACATGCGGCGAGACCTCGAACGCGCGATCGAGACCCAGTTGGCCGCGCACGGCCTCTCCCATGCCGACTACACGGTGCTGGTCGTGCTCTCCGAGATCGAGGGCCAGGTGATGCGGGTGAAGGACCTCGGTGCCGAGATCAGGTGGGAGAGCAGTCGCCTGGCCCACCACCTGCGCCGCATGGAGAATCGCGGCCTGATCTGCCGCAGCGACTCCCCGGATGATCGGCGGGGCACCCTGGCCGCCCTCACCCCCGCCGGGCTGCGGGCCATCCAGGAAGCAGCCCCGGGCCACGTCACCGCGATCCGGCGCTGCTTCGTCGACCTGCTCACCGACGAGGAGATCGCGACGATCACCTCGATCTCGCAGCGGGTCAGTGCGTCCGTCGCCGGCCCGGCCACCGGCCCGGCCACCGACCCGGCTACCGACCCGGCCACCGACGGGGCGACGGCCGGCAGGGGCTAGTGGTTCATGCCCGGCATCGTGCCGCCACCGGGCATGACGTGCTGCGGGTTCCAGCCGAGCACGGTGGGGTCGAGCATTCCGACGATCATCGCAACGTGGGCCACGACGAGGAAGAACCCGACGAACGTGACATGGAGCTTGCGGGCCTCCCGCTCGCTGCCGCGCCCGATCACACCGAGCTCGACCAGGGTGATCCCGATCAGGGGAACCGCGCCGAGCAGGTAGGCGAGCACGGCGACCACGTCGGCCGCGCCGCGCCAGCCGGCCCCGGTGGTGAGCGGGATGACCGCGTTCTTCAGCAGGTAGACGCCGACCCCGACCATCAGGGGACCGACGACCAGCCCCGCCGACCGGCTCAGGCTACGGACGTACGCCGGCGGGTTCTTGCTGAACAGGAGCACCAGCTCGGTGATCGCCAGGGTCTCGGCCAGGATCACCGGGAGGGCCATGAACACGATCAGGTTCCAGGGCTGGTTGGCGCCGAGCAGGCCCATGTAGTGGGTCACGCTCATCCCGTCCATGGCCCCGCCGCTGGTCACATCGGGCAGGAACAGCGCGCCCACCCCGAGGGCCGCAGCCGCAGCCGCGATCACGGGGGTCAGTGGGCCCATGGCCCTGGTCGGGGTGGGGCTGCCGGGCGGCGAGATCTTGGTCGTTGTCATGGCTTCACCTTCGGCCCGCCGTCCGGGCCCAACGGGCGAGGAATCCTGAAGATTCGACGAAGATCCGTGACGGCCCGCGACGATTTCCCCTCGACTGTGCGGAGTTGCCCCCGTTCACCGCGGGCACGGTGTGACACCGCGCCCGCTTGACGGGCACTGTGTGACACCGTGCCCGTCAGGGAGGCGGGGGCGTGGAGGTGGGATGAGCCGGGTTCTGGTGGTGGACGACGAGGTGGCGCTGGCCGAGCTGGTCGCGGGCTACCTGGGCAAGGCGGGGCACGAGGTGTCCGTCTGCCAGACCGGGCCGGACGCCGTCCGCCAGGCGCGCGCCGTCCGGCCCGACGTGATCGTGCTCGACCTCGGGCTGCCCGGCCTGGACGGGATCGAGGTCTGCCGCCAGGTGCGCACCTTCTCGGACTGCTACGTGGTGATGCTCACCGCCCGCGACGACGAGGTGGACACCCTGGTCGGCCTGTCGGTCGGGGCCGACGACTACATCACCAAGCCGTTCAGCCCGCGCGAGCTGGTGGCGCGGGTCCAGGCGATGCTGCGCCGCCCCCGGGGCGGGCAGGCGGAGACGCCCGCGCTGCGTTTCGGCGACCTGCGGATCGACGTGCCCGGCCGGGAGGTCCACCTCGGCGAGGAGGCGATCGAGCTCACCCGCACCGAGTTCGACCTGCTCACCACCCTCTCGGCCCGGCCCCGGCTGGCCTTCAGCCGGCGCCGGCTGGTGGAGGAGGTCTGGGGCGAGGGCTGGGTGGGCGACGAGCACCTGGTCGACGTGCACATCGGACACATCCGGCGCAAACTCGGCGACGATCCGGCCCGGCCCCGGTACGTGCGGACCGTGCGCGGGGTCGGCTACCGGATGGGCGACGGCTGATGGGCGGGCGGAGCCTGGCCGGGCGGCTCCTGGTGGCCCAGGTCGCGGTGCTGATCGCGGGCGCCGTCTCGGCGGCCGTCGCGGCCACCCTGGTCGGCCCGGCCATCTTCCACGAGCACCTGGTGCGGGCCGGGCACAGCGTCACAGACGCCGACCGGCTGCACATGGAGGAGGCGTTCGGCTCAGCCGGCCTGATCGCCCTCGCGGTCGCCGGGGTCGCCGCCCTGCTCACCGCGCTCGCCGTGACCTGGTACCTGACCCGTGGCATCCGGCACTCGCTGGGCGCGGTCACCTCGGCCGCGGCCGAGGTGCAGGCCGGGCG
>JBAPWU010000142.1:0-3006 GCA_049283855.1 Kineosporiaceae bacterium | reverse complement strand
GTGCACGGCCATGTCGCGGACGCGCTCCTCGATCAGGCGCGTGAGCTGGCGGCGGATCTCGTCGTCGTCGGCCGGGTGGACCGGCCCGGCGTCCGGCTGACCCACGTCGGGCGGACCGCCGAGCAGGTGCTGGAGTTCTGCGCGGTCCCGGTGATGGTGGTGCCGGCCCGCAGCCGCGCCTGAGCCCCCCGCGCCTGCCGCTGAGCGGCCTCACCGGTGTGCATTTCCGTGCTGAATCCAGCCGTTATTCCGCCAGCAACTGCACACTCGTCCCCGCCCCGGGCGCCGCCGCGATCTCCCCGACGGGGGCGGGTCGCCGGCGGCTCAGACGATGTTGTGCTCCGGGCGGGCGGTGCCGGCGGTGAACCGGTCGGCCGACAGCGGGCCGATGTCGACGAAGGGCTCGCGGCCCAGGTACAGGTCGCGCACCACCTCGCCGACGGCCGGGCCCTGCAGGAACCCGTGGCCGGAGAACCCGGTGACGTAGAAGAAGCGCGACACCTCGGACGACTCACCGATCAGGGCGTTGTGGTCGGGGGAGTCCTCGTACAGGCCTGACCAGCCGTGGGCCATCCCGACGTCGAGCAGCGCCGGCGCCCGGCGCTCCATCGCCTCGGTCAGGTCGGGCAGCCAGTCGTCCGACATGCCCATCCGGAAGCCGGGCTCCTCGCCGACGTACGACATCCCCATCAGCATCCCGCGACCCTCCGGGTGCAGATAGAACGTCGAGGCCGCCTCGATGGTCATCGGCATCGCCGGCGGCACCAGGGCACGCAGCGCCGCGGGCAGCGGCTCGGTGACCACGATCTGGCGGCGCAACGGGGTCACCGGAAGGTCGATGCCGGCCATCGCCGCGACCAGGCCGGCCCACGGCCCGGCGCAGTTCACCACGGTCGACGTGCCCACCCGTCCGGCCGAGGTCTGCACGCCGGTGATCGTGGCGCCGTCCCGCTCGATCCCGGTCACCTCGACGTCGGTGACCACGGTCGCTCCGTGCCCACGCGCCCCCGAGGCATAGCCCTGCACCACCGACTCCGGGCTGCAGTAGCCGTCCCGGGCGTGGAAGGCCGCCGCCAGCACCCCGTCCATGGACAGGATCGGGGTCATCGCCCCGGCCTCGCGGGCGCTGATCATCCGCGAGCCGACGCCGAGGGAGTTCTGCAGGGCCACCGACGCCTCATACGTGGCGACGTCCTCGGGGGTGGTGAGCAGGAACAGGTACCCGACCTGGTGCAGGTCGATCTCGTTGCCGGGCCGCTCGCGGAACCGCTCGAAGGCCTCCAGGCTCCGTGCGCCCAGGATCACGTTGAGCGCATCGGAGAACTGCGCCCGGACGCCGCCCGCGGCCTTCGAGGTCGAGCCGCTGGCCAGCGCGTCGCGCTCGAGCAGCAGGACGTCGCTCACGCCGGCCTCGGCCAGGTGGAACGCGATGCTCGCGCCCATCACCCCGCCCCCGACGACGACCACCTCGGCCCGTTCCGGAACCGGCTCGCTGGGCACCCGCAGCACTGGGTCGACCACGCGTTCCTCCTCGGTGACCGTCGGTGACCCCCATCGGCAGAGGGCTCTCGGAACCGTCTGTCGCGATTATGCGGGGCCGCCCGTCCGCACGTCGACCGCCAGCATCAGAGGCGGAAACCCAGGTCGGCAGAGGGGATCTCGATGTCCATCTGGGCCTTCTGCAGCCGGCCGCTGTAGTCCCAGTTCATCGACTGCCAGCGGGTGAACTGGTCCAGCACCCACACCCCGGACTGGCGTGACCCGTTGCCGCTCTTGCCGTTCCCGCCGAAGGGAAGATGGGCCTCGGCACCCGAGGTCGAGTTGTTCACGCTCACCATGCCGGCACCGATCCCGGCGCGGAACCGGAACACCTCGGTGGGGTCGGTGGTGTAGATCGCCGACGAGAGCCCGTACCCGGGCGCGTTCGCCAGCGCGATCGCCTCGTCGAGGTCGTCGTAGGTGCAGACCCCGACCAGCGGGCCGAACGTCTCGGTGCGGAACAGTTCGTCGTCGCTGCGCACGCCGTCCACGATCACCGGGTGGTAGTACAGGCCGGTCCCGGGGTCGCCGACGAAGCCGCCCCTCGGGTTCGCCGCCGTGATCCGCCCGACGCCGGTGGAGCCGAGAACCGTGTGATGCGAACCGATCCAGCCCAGGTACTCCTCGTAGCGGGTGGCGAAGTGGGGAGCCAGCAGCGGCCCCATCAGCACCTCCCGGCCGGGGTCGCCGACGGCCGCGGCACGCACCGCCGCGTCGAAGCGGCGGACGAACTCGTCGTGCACGGAGGTGTGCGCGATCACGGTGCCCAGGCTGGTGCAGCGCTGACCCGCGGTGCCAAAGCCGCCGAACAGCGCGCCCTCGACGGCCAGGTCCAGGTCGGCGGACGGTGTGACGAGCATCGGGTTCTTGCCGCCCAGTTCCAGGCACGGGGACTGCAGGTGCCGTCCGCACAGCTCCCCGATCCGCCGGCCCACGTCGGTGGAGCCGGTGAAGCCGACCTTGCCGATCAGCCCGGCCTCGATCGAGGCCTCCAGCCCGACCGAGGTCGCGGCGCCGTCCGCCTGGACGACGGTGAGCAGGCCCTCGGGCAGGCCACCGGCGATGAAGATCCGGGCCATGGCGTCGGCGCAGGCCGCCGCGTACTCGGCCGGCTTCCAGACCACGGCGTTCCCGGCGAGCAGGGCCGGCACCAGGTACCACGACGGGACGGCGACCGGGAAGTTCCCCGCGGTGATCACCGCGGCGGTGCCGACGGGCACCCGGAAGGTGAACAGCTGCTTGTCCGGCATCTCGCTGGGCACGGTCTGCCCGTACAGGCGCCGGCCCTCGCCGAGGAAGAAGTCGCAGGTGTCCACGATCTCCTGCACCTCACCGCGCGCCTCGGCCAGGGGTTTGCCCACCTCGCGGGTGACCAGCTGGGCGAGCGTCTCGGCGTTGGCCTCGATCAGCCGGCCGATCGCGGCGATCACCCGGCCGCGGATCGGCGCCGGGACGGCGGCCCAGCCC
>JBAPWU010000141.1:0-2874 GCA_049283855.1 Kineosporiaceae bacterium | reverse complement strand
GGGTGTGCCGGGTCGGTCGGGGCGTCCACGGTGGCTTTGGTGATCGCGGCCGCGGCCGCGGGGGGCGTCGGGACGGCGCGGGTCGTGGAGTGCTGCCCGGCGGCGGCCTCGGGCCTGGCGGCAGCGGCCACGGTCGAGCTCGCCGTGGATGCTGCCGGCTGGCGCCGTGGTGGCCGGGACGGGGTCCTGATCGACCGGTCTGTGACCGCGGCGACCGATGTGGCCGAGGTGGCGGTCCCGGCCACGGGCTCCGACGACGTGCGGGCCTGCGTGGTCGATGTCGGCTGGCCGTTGCAGCAGGTCCGGGCCGCCGGGACATGGCTGAGCACTGCCGTCAGCGACGCCTCAGCGGTCGTCGTCGTGGCTGCTGCGACCGTCCCCGGGATGCGGCGGCTGGAGAGCACCCTCGCGGGGCTGGCCCTGCCCACCGATGGCGTTCACGGGCCGCGCCCAGCAGTCCTGGCGGCGGTCGTCGGACCTGTGCGGGCGCGGTGGCCCGGTCCGGTCACCGGGGCTGCCGGTGCGCAGCTGCGGGCACTGGAACGTGCGGGCCGGCTGTTCACAGTCCCTCACGACCGTGGCCTGGCGGTGCGCGGCCTCGACGAGCAGCCGTTGCCCGATGCGGTGCTGCAGGCCGGGACCGACCTGTGGGCGCTGATCAGTGGCAGCCGGCCCACCCCCACACCCCGATCCGCAGTCGGATCATCCTCGAGGAGACGTCACCGATGATGACAACCCACGTCCTGTTCGGTGCCCTGCAGCAGGTCTGCCCGACGGCCCCGGGGAACGCGCAGGTCTACGCCGACCAGTTGCTCGGCTACATCCTGTGGGGGGTCAAGAACCTCTTCTACGCGGCGATCGCTGTCTCCTTCGGTGGTGTCCTGGGTGGGCGGCTGCTGAACATCCCGCACGCCTCGAAGGTGGGCGTGGTCGGGATCGCCGTCGTCTTCGTCACCGGGATGGCCTATCTGGTCCTGCCCGGGGTGTTCACCACCATGTTCGGGGCGGGGTGCATCGGATGAGGCCGCATCGGATGAGGGTGGATGGCACGCGCCGGGCGGCCCGGTCGGGAGGTGTACGCCGCGGCGAGGTCGAGGCGTGGGGGCGGGGCCGCCTGCTGGCGGTGCTGGCCGCCGTCGCCGTCGCGGCCCTCGCCGTGATCGGTGGCCTGGTCCTGGTCGTGGTCTGGGCGCTGTCCCCGCCCTCGCCGACCCCCCGCCCGGGCAGCGGACACCCCGCCGCCGGTCCGGGGGTGGACCGGCGTGAGGTGATCGCCGCCGCGGCGATGGTCACGGTCGGCGCCGAGGAGGCCCGCGGCGGGACCCCGGCAGCCGTGCAGGTCTCCTCGTTCACGGTCCCGGCGCCGAACGGTACGGGTCCGGCGGAGGTGGCCACCGGGTTCCCGCACAGCCCGGCCGGTGCGGTCGGACAGTTGGCGGCGATCGTGACGGCCGCCACCCAGCGGATGACCGTCGCTGAGGCCACCCGGATCTACCAGGGGTGGGCCCTGCCCGCGGGCACCGGACCGGTCCGCTGGTCGATGACCGCGAACGTTCAGGCGTTCTGGGCCACGGCAGGACGCAGCCTGGGCCAGCAGAACCCGGGCAGCCCGCCGCCCCGTATCACCGCCACCGCGGTGGCGGCACAGGTGAAGGGCACCGATGGCCCGGACTGGGTGCTGGCGTGTGTCCTGGTCGACGTGCGGGCACTGCTGACGCAGTGGGCACGGATCGGGTACGGGCACTGCGAACGGATGCAGTGGGATGCGACGAGCCGGCGGTGGATGATCGGGCCGGGCACTCCACCGGCGGCGGCGCCGTCCACCTGGCCCGGGACCGAGGCCGCCGTCCGGGCCGGCTGGCGGACCTGGATCGCTGGCCCGGCCGGCGCCCCGATCCCGGCCCCGGCCTCGGCCGGGCGGGGCTGAGCGATGCCGAACCCGTTCTCGGTCCTGGCCTCCGCCGCAGGCAAGATCGTCGCCGATGGCTGGACGGCGGCCATGCTCGGCCTGTGGCAGGCCGGGTTGTGGGTGCTGCGGCTGGTCCTGTCCTTGATCGACTCCTTCACGGCGGCGGACCTGGCGGAGTCCGGGCCGATGGCCTCGGTGTACCAGGTGACGTTCTGGGTGGCCGGCGCGGTGATGCTCGCCCTGGTCATGGTTCAGCTCGGGGTGGCCGCCATCCGGAGGGACGGGCGCTCCCTGGCCCGGGTGTTGCTGGGTTCGGGCCAGTTCGCGGTGGTGTGGGCCGGTGGGATCGCCTACATGGTGGCGGTGCTCGCGGCGTCGCGGGGCCTGGCCCATGCCTTGATGGGTGAGCTGCTGCGGGTGACCAGCTGGGGCCAGTGGGACCCGTTGGGCGGCTTCTCCGCCCAGGAGATCACCGACGCCGTGGTCGCGACCGTGCTCGGGCTGCTGGGGATCGTGGTGGTGTTCAGCGCGATCAGCTACCTGCTGGTGATGATCACGGTGGGGGCGGCCACCGTGGTGTTGGCGGCCACCGGCCCGATCGCCGCGGCCGGGCTGGTCTCCGATGCCGGTCAACCCTGGTTCTGGAAATGGGTGCGGTGGTTCCACGCGGCCGCGTTCAGCAGCCCCTTGATCGTGCTGGTCCAGGGGATCGGGACACAGGTGACGACGGGCGTCGCCGCCGGGCAGAGCGATGACCTGCACCGCGCGGTCGGGACCGCCGTCATCGGCACCGTCTTGATCTGCGTCTCCTTCACCTGCCCGTTGGCCCTGTTCAAACTGCTGGCGTTCGTGGATCCCTCCAGCAGTTCCGGCGCCGCGATGCGGGCCGGGCTGAGCGCCCAGGGGGGCCTGACCGGGTTCCTCGCCCGCGCCCAGCCCTCCTCGTCGGCGGCGTCGGCCACCGA
>JBAPWU010000140.1:0-1772 GCA_049283855.1 Kineosporiaceae bacterium | reverse complement strand
GTGTCCACACAGCCCGAGAAGTGTCCACACAGCCCGAGAAGTGTCCACACAGCCCGAGAAGTGTCCACACAGCCCGAGAAGTGTCCACACAGCCCGAGAAGTGTCCACACAGGGAAGCTGTCCGGGCCCTTGACTCGGAATTGGGACAGGCAGGACACGGCTGGTAGTCTTAAGGACTGACCGACCGGGCCCTTGCGGGCTCGGTGCGCAAAGTGGAGAACTCTCCCACCTGCTGGCGGCCTCGCAGAGGCACGGCGGCGGGTTCCGGTCCTGGATCCACCGCCCGCGGTGGGATCAGTGCGATGTCGTGTGGCATCGTCCAGGACCGATCCAGAGGCTTCCCGGCGCGCTCGCGACGGGGAGCCTTTTCCCGTTTCCGGCGGTGACCCGACGGCAGAGAAGGAGCAGCACATCAGCGAGCCCCGGATCAACGACCGCATCCGCGTCCCCGAGGTGCGGCTGGTCGGCCCCAACGGGGAGCAGGTCGGCATCGTCCGCATCGAGCAGGCGCTGACCCTTGCCGCGGAGTCCGACCTCGACCTGGTCGAGGTGGCCCCGCAGGCGCGCCCTCCGGTCTGCAAGCTCATGGACTTCGGCAAGTACAAGTACGAAGCCGACATGAAGGCCCGTGAGGCGCGGCGCAACCAGACCCACACTGTTCTCAAGGAGATTCGTCTCCGGCTCAAGATCGACCCGCACGACTACGGCACGAAGAAGGGCCATGTCGAGCGGTTCCTCAAGGCCGGCGACAAGGTCAAGGTTATGATCATGTTCCGTGGTCGTGAGCAGTCCCGCCCCGAGATGGGTGAGCGACTGCTGCAGCGCATGGCGGCGGACGTGGCCGAGTACGGCTACGTCGAGTCCATGCCGATGCGCGACGGCCGAAACATGATCATGGTGATCGGACCGCACAAGAAGAAGGCCGAGGCCAAGGCCGAAGCCCGGGCGGACCGTCCAGAGGGGCGCCGCCGCCGTGACGAGGGGGAGCACGTCGTGACGACGTCCGCGCCCGAACTCACCCCGGAGACCCTGCCGGCCGACGAGGCCACCGCGGGCTAGGTACCCCGCCCCACCGACCCGCAACCAGCACGACGAGGAGAGACGGCTGTCATGCCGAAGATGAAGACGCACAGTGGTGCCAAGAAGCGGTTCCGGGTCACCGGCACCGGCAAGCTCATGCGCGAGCAGGCCAACCGCCGCCATCTGCTCGAAGGCAAGTCCACCACCCGCACCCGCCGGCTCGCGCAGGACGTCGGGGTGTCGTCGACCGACACCAAGGCGATCAAGCGGCTCCTCGGTCGCTGAAAGGAGACACCACGTGGCACGCGTCAAGCGGGCGGTCAACGCCCAGAAGAAGCGCCGGGAGACTCTCGAGCTGGCCAGCGGCTACCGCGGGCAGCGCTCGCGGCTGTACCGCAAGGCCAAGGAACAGGTCACTCACTCCCTCGGCTATGCCTACCGCGACCGGAGGGCTCGCAAGGGCGACTTCCGCCGGCTCTGGATCCAGCGGGTCAACGCCGCGGCCCGGGCCAACGGAATGACGTACAACCGGTTCATCCAGGGGCTCAAGGCAGCAGGGGTCGAGGTCGACCGTCGGATGCTGGCCGAACTCGCGGTGAACGACGCGGCGGCCTTCACCGCCCTGGTCGCCGTGGCCAAGAAGGCACTGCCGGCGGAGCCGACCGCGAAGGTGAGCGCCGCCTGACCCGCTCCACCCCGCCGCGCCCGGTGGGCGAGGCACCGACCAGCGCCCGGTCCGACCGGGTCAGGGC
>JBAPWU010000139.1:0-7382 GCA_049283855.1 Kineosporiaceae bacterium | reverse complement strand
CACAGCGACCGCGGGAGCGTCGTCCAGCGCCGCGGTGATCGCGGTGACCGACGAGACGTTCGTGCCCGAGGTGGTCGAACGCTCGGCCACGGTGCCCGTGGTGCTCGACTTCTGGGCCACGTGGTGCGGCCCGTGCAAGCAGCTCTCCCCGGTGCTGGAGAAGCTGGCGGCGGAGTTCGGCGGCCAGTTCCTGCTCGCCACGGTCGACGTCGACGCGAACCCGCAACTGGCGCAGGCGTTCCAGGTGCAGTCCATCCCGTCGGTGTACGCGGTGCTCAAGGGCCAGCCGATCCCGCTGTTCCAGGGTGCGCAGCCGGAGGCCCAGGTGCGCCAGGTGCTCACCGAGCTGCTGCGGGTCGCGGCCGACAACGGGGTGACCGGGCGGGTGGCGCCGGGGGACGAGCCCGCGGAGGAGGCAGCCGAGCCGGTCGAGGAGGAGCTGCCGCCACACCACCAGGCCGCCTACGACGCGATCGACGCCGGTGACCTGGACGGCGCAGCGGCGGCCTACCAGGCGGCGCTGGCGGAGAGCCCGGCCGACGAGATGGCCCGGCTCGGGCTGGCCCAGGTGCGGCTGCTGCAGCGCACCAAGGACGTCGACCCGGCGCAGGCCCGGGCGGCGGCGGCCGCGGCTCCGGAGGATGTGGACGCGCAGCTGCTGGTCGCCGACCTGGACGTGCTGGGCGGGCACATCGAGGACGCCTTCACCCGGCTGGTCGACACGGTCCGGATCACCGCGGGGCCGGAGCGGGAGCGCGCCCGGGTGCACCTGGTCGAGCTGTTCGAGGTCGTCGGCGCCGACGACCCCCGCGTCGGTCCGGCCCGGCTATCGCTGGCCAACGCTCTGTTCTGACCGCTCGACCCGGGTCGCCGAGTCCTCGGGGATCGCGGTGACGATCGTCGACGCCACCTGACGCACCTTGCGGCGTTTGACCCGGGAGATCTCGGTCAGCATGGCGAAGGCGGTGTCGGCATCGCAGCCGTGCCGGGCCATCAACATGCCCTTCGCCTGTTCGATGACGGCGCGTCCTTCGAGGGCCTCGCGCAGGTGGGCGTTCTCGGTGCGGATGAGCTCGAGGGCAGCGGAGAGCTCATGGAGTCGGGTCTCCGCGGATCGCGACAGAACGCCGGCCAGCTCCACCTCGAGCTGAGCGCTGGCGTGGCGCAACGACGAGACGGTGTCGCGCACCACCGCCATCAGCATGTCCACGCGGGCTTCTTGGAGAGTTCCCGCGTCGTTCATCTGGCCGTCCATGCTGGAGATGATGACCCCGGAGTCGCTCTGATGCACTCTGACGTGCCAGGGATTCCTGCCATGCGGCGAACGGTCAATCGTTCGCTCGCGAACGACCGCGCACGGTCAATGAGCAATCGCTTCCATGACTCAGGGTGATTGTGGATGCTTATGTCTTCACAAAATCTGCGCCAAGAAGTCGTCCCGGATCGACCAGGAGAACTTGACGTGAACTTGACGAAGGGGTGAAATCGGCCGTCGAGCAGTGCTAGATTCTCCGCAACGTCGGCCCACGACCGTCTCGGGCCGACTGCTCCAGCCGCTCCGAACCCCGCAGCGGCAACGGAACAAACCACGTTCCGTGATCGCAGGATCCGTCGCCCCGCAAGCAGAGCCGGGTGGCGGCACCGTCACACGATCGGCGACCCAAGGTCGCGACAGGTCACGAGTGTCGACGTCAGATCACCACGCGTTCACGCGCCTTCGACTGTCGCTCAGAGCGGCGGGCGATGGGCCTCCGTCGGACGTACCCGCCTGAGTCCCGGCTCGCTCGAGCCGGTGACCGGGCATGGACACGCGGCGATCCCGCTCCACACTCGGGCCATCTGCAGGGGGTACAGACACCATGAGCCAGACCATTGATGTGCGGGCCGACGTGGGCGCCATCGGCGACCTGCACGTCGCCCCCGACCACGATTGCGTGCCCCGACCACTCAACGCCTCGCCACGAACAGATGTACGGGTCACCCTGGTGGTGCCGATGCGCAACGAGGAGGAGAACGTTCCCCTGCTGCTCGAGCAACTGGCCGCCGCCTTCGACGGCCAGAACGCCGAACTGCTGGTGGTCGATGACTCCGACGACGACACGCCGTCCGCGCTGGTGCTGGCGGCGGCCGGGAACCCGCTGCCGATCAGCCTGCTCCACAGGATCCCGGCCGACCGCAGGGGCGGGTTGTCCTCCGCGGTGATGGCCGGAGCCCGCCACGCCCGCGGCGAGTGGGTCCTGGTGATGGACGGCGACCTGCAGCACCCTCCGGAGGAGGCTGCCCGGCTGTTCCACACGGCCGCCTGGCAGGATGCGGACATCGTGATCGGAACCCGTTACGCCGGAACGGGTTCCGGGCAGGGCCTGGAGAGCCGGGGCCGGTCCACGGTGTCGGCGGCCGCGACCTACGTGAGCAGGGCGGCCTTCCCGCGACGCCTGGCCACCGTGAGCGATCCGATGAGTGGGCTGTTCGCCTTCCGCCGCTCCGCCGTCGACCTGGACGGCCTGCGCGCCTCCGGCTTCAAGTTGCTGTTCGAGATCCTGGTGCGCAACCCGTCGGCCCGGGTCTCCGAGGTCTCCTACAGCTTCGCCCCGCGCAACGCCGGGAGGTCCAAAGCCTCGCTGCGCGAGGGGATGACGTTCGTCCGGCAGGTGTGGCGGCTGCGTCGTGACGTGCTGTCCCGCCAGCTCGACTCCCGGCCGACGACCCCGCAGGCCCGCGTGCGCCAGGCGCTGCGGGCGGGTGCGTTCGGGGCGGTCGGACTGTCGGGCATCGCCGTCAACACGCTGGTGCTGTGGCTGGTCTACCACCGGCTCGGCCTGCACGCCGTGGCCGGTGCGGCGATGGCGACCCAGGCCTCGACGCTGTGGAACTTCCTGCTCACCGACACGCTCGTCTACCGCGGGACCAAGCCCGGCCGCAGGCGCGGTCGCGCCGCACGGTTCTTCGTGATGAACAACCTGTTGCTGGTCCTGCGGATGCCGGTGTTCCTGGTCCTGATCTGGGCCGCGGTGCCGGTCCTGGTGAGCAACGCGATCACCCTGGTGCTGCTGTTCGCGGTGCGCTTCCTGGTCAGCGACAAGGTGATCTACGGCGCCGACGACGCGTCGCCGTCCGCCCCGAACCGGGACCCGGTGCGGATGCTGGTCGACCGACCCGCCGGGACCGGCGCAGGCGCCGAGGCCACCCCGGCGGCGCGCCGCGGGTACCTGACCTACCGCTACGACATCGCCGGCATCGTCACCATCGGCTCCCAGATCCGGCTGCCGGAACTGGAGTTCTTCCGGGCGCAGTGGGTGCCGGACGCCGACGTCGACATCGCCGTCCGGATCGGTGACGTGGGGCGGCGCACGCCGCGCCCCCGGACGCTGATGACCCAGTACGTGGACGGCGGGCACGGCACGCCGGTGACCCTGCGGTACGAGGAGCAGCTGGGCGGGTTCGGGGCGAACTTCAGCGTCGAGCTCGGCGAGACGATCACGGTGACCGTCGGCCGGCTGATGGCCAGGTCGCCACACGTGGTGTACACCAACGTGATCGAAGCCCTGCTGCGCTTCGTCATGGTCCGCCGCGGCCGGATGCTGCTGCACTCGGCGACCCTCACCCTGGACGGCACCGGAGTGATGCTCTCGGCGCTGACCGACACCGGCAAGACCGCCACGGTGCTGCGCCTGCTCCGAGAGCACTCGGGCCGGTTCCTGTCCGACGACATGACGATCGTCGACGCGCACGGGGGCGCGGTCTGCTTCCCCAAGCCGTTGACGATCAGCGCGCACACGTTGCGGGCCGTGCAGTCCGATGCCCTGAGCAAGCGGGAGTGGCGCCGACTGCAGTTCCAGAGTCGGCTGCACTCCAAGGGTGGCCGCTCGATCGCGTTGATCCTGAGCCGGTTCAACCTGCCGATCATGGGGATCAACGCGGTCACCCAGATCATGGTGCCGCCGCCGAAGTACTCGGTCGACCGGCTGGTGCCGTGCCGGATCGCCCCGTCGACGACGGTGAAGGAGCTGTTCATCATCGAGCGCGGCGCCCCCCGGCTGACCGAGCTCGACCTGGAGGACACCGTCGCCCAGATGCTCACCAACACCGACGACGCCTACGGGTTCCCGCCGTTCAAGTACTTCGCCCCGGCGATCACGATCGGCGGGGCGGGCTACCGCGACCTGCGTGAGCAGGAGCGCCAGATCCTGCGCGGTTTCCTCTCCACCGTGCGCACCCGGGCCCTGGCCTCGGACAGCTTCGGCTGGGCTGACGAGATCCCGCGGCTGCTGGCTGCCGAAGGCACGATGGCGCCCTACCCGCCGGTGGCGACCGAGCAGTGGCCGAAGTGGGGCGTGGCGACTCCCTCTGTGGTGATGACGTGACCGCAGTCGTCCTGACCGAGGTGTCTCCGGCGCCCGAACCGCCCCCCGCGGCGGCCCGGCCGCCGGAGACCTTCGGTGCACGTGTGGTCCGGGTGGTGGCCGAGTTCGTTCCGGTGACCGCCGTGGTGGGCGTGGCCACGTTCGTCCGCCTGCACCAGCTGGGGGCGGTGGGCTACAACAGCGACGAAGCGGTCTACGCGGGCACCGCGGCGTCGATGGCCGGCGACACCGCGCTGCAAGGGATGTTCCCGGTCTTCCGGGCGCATCCCCTGCTGTTCCAGACCCTGGTCTCGGTGGTCTACGGCATCTGGCCGGGCGAGCTGGCCGGGCGGGTGACCGCCGCGCTGGTGGGCGTCCTCACGGTGTTGATGACCTACCTGATCGCCCGCCGGTTGTACGGACCCATCGCCGGCACCGTGGCCGG
The DNA here is from genome assembly GCA_049283855.1 of Kineosporiaceae bacterium. GTDB lineage: Bacteria > Actinomycetota > Actinomycetes > Actinomycetales > Kineosporiaceae > JADJPO01. Next base: position 2,594 of record JBAPWU010000139.1, on the reverse strand, counting down.
GCTGTTCCTCGCCGTGATGCCCTACCACGTGGTGGTCAGCCGCCAGGTGCTGCTCGACGGCATGCTGGTCCTGTTCGCCACCGCCTCGCTCTACGCCGTGGTGCGCTACTGCGAGCAGATGTCGCTGCGCTGGCTGATGGCGGCCGGAGCGATGATGGGCCTGGCCACCCTGTCCAAGGAGACCGCGCTGGTGCTCCTCGGTGGCCTGTACGCCTTCTTCGCGGTGACCACCTCGGTGAGGCTGAGGCTGCGCCACGTGCTGGCCTCCCTCGCCGTGCTGGCGCTCGTGGTGACGGCCTTCCCTCTCGTGCTGCACACCTCGGGCAGGTCCAGCACCGGGCAGAACTACTTCCTGTGGCAGCTGTCGCGCCGGCCCAACCACGAACTGCTCTTCTACGCCGACGTGGTGCCGCGAGCGGTCGGGCCGCTGCTGCTGGCCGCCGCCGTCGGCGGACTGATCTGGTTGCGCCGGCTGAACTCCTGGCGGGAGTCGCTGCTGCTGTGGTGGGTCGCCGTACCCGCCGCCTTCTTCACCCTGTGGCCGGTCAAGGGCTACCAGTACCTGCTGCCGGCCGCTCCCGTGGTCGCCCTGCTGGCCGGGCGCACGGTCGCCTACCTGGCCACCCTGCCCCCGCTGGTGCACCGCCGCCGCTCCCGGCGCGCCACGATCGCCGCCGTCGGGCTGGCCCTGGCGACCACCCTGGCGATCCCCTCCTGGGCCCTGGTGAACCCCTCGACCAGCCGCACCTTCCTGGCCGGCACCGGCGGCGTGCCGGGCGGGCGGGAGGCCGGGTTGTGGCTGGCCGAGCGGGTGCCGGACGGCGCCCAGCTGCTCGCGGTCGGCCCCTCGATGGCGAACATCCTGGAGTTCTACGGCCGGCACCGGGTCTACGGGTTGTCCGTGAGCGCGAACCCCCGCGACCGCAACCCCGCCTACACCCCCGTGGCCAACCCCGACCTGTGGGTCCGCTCGGGGCGGGTGCAGTACCTGGTCTGGGACTCCTACAGCGCCCGGCGCACGCCGTTCTTCACCGGCAAGCTCGATGCGCTGGTCGCCAAGTACCACGGGGTGCCCGTGTACACCGCCAGCGTCGAGGTCGCCTCGGCCTCCGGCGGCACCACCCGCCAGCCCGTCGTGACCATCTACCAGGTGTGGGCCTCGTGAACGCCCCCGCGCGGTTCGCCCGCGCCGCCGCGGTCCTGGCCCTGACCATCCCGGCGGCCGTGGCCGGCCTGGCTGCGGCGCCGTCTGCCCAGGCCGCCGAGCCGACCCCGACCACGCCGATCGAGCACGTCGTCGTCCTGATGCAGGGCGACCGCACCTTCGACAACTACTTCGGCACCTACCCCGGCGCCGATGGCATTCCGGTGGGAACCTGCCAGGTGTTCGTCCGCATCAAGCCGGCCAACGGCTGCGTCACACCGTTCCCGGTGGGCGACAAGGCCGTGCCGGCACTGGCCCCGGGGGAGTCGGTGCTGACCGCCCAGTACGACAAGGGCGCGATGGACGGGTTCGTCTCGGCCTACGTCGCCCAGGGCCGTGACGGCACGCCGGCGATGGGCTACTACGGCCGCAAGGAACTGCCGTTCGCCTGGGCCGTGGCCGACGAGTACGTGCTGTTCGACGCCTTCTTCGCCTCGGCGTTCCACGGCACCCGGGACAACCGGTCGTACTGGGTCTCGGCCGCACCCGCGCCGTCCGGCACGGGTACCGGCCGGGGCACCATGCCGGCCGGCGGCTACGGCACACAGCCGACGATCTTCGACCGGCTCCAGGCGGCAGGAGTGTCCTGGAAGTTCTACGTCCAGGACTACGACCCCAAGCAGACCTACCGCTCCTCCACGACGTCGTCGGTCGGCCAGTCGATCCGGGTGCCGCTGCTGAACTACCCGCGCTTCCTGGACGACCCACGGCTCTCCTCGCACATCGTCGACCTGAGCCAGTACTACCGAGACCTCGCCGCAGGCACCCTGCCCGCCGTCTCCTACATCGCCACCTCGGGGGCGATCGAACGTTCCTCGCGCTCGATTCCCGCTGCGCAGAACCTGTTACGCGATCTGACCACCCAGCTGATGGTCAGCCCGTACTGGCGCAGCTCGGCGTTCCTGTGGACCTACGACGGCTCGGGGGGCTGGTACGACCACGTCGCCCCGCCGACCGTGGCGGGTGCCCAGCTGGGCTTCCGGGTTCCGGCGCTGCTGGTCAGTCCGTATGCCAGACGAGGTCATATCGAGCACAGCAGACTCGAGTACACCAGCGTGCTGCGCTTCGTCGAGGACAACTGGCGGCTGGCGCCACTGACCGCCAGGGACCGGACGGCGCACAGCATCGCCGGGGCCTTCGACTTCACCGGGCCGCCCCGCGCCCCTGCGCTGATCACCGCGTCGACCGTGCCGGCCGGGCCGGTGGTCGAGGTGAGGACGGCCTACTGGGCCTACGGCGTCGCGGCGGCAGTGGCGTTGGGGCTGTTCGGTCTTGCCTTCACCGGACCGTGGCTGCGCGCCCGCGTGGTGCCGCTGCTGGAGATGGCCCGATGAGGGCCCGGGGGAGGGTGCGCCGGGCCGGGCTGGCGCTGCTGGCCGCCATCCTGGCG
>JBAPWU010000138.1:0-5221 GCA_049283855.1 Kineosporiaceae bacterium | reverse complement strand
GTCGCGTCCTGCTCGGCCAGCGACCCGCGCGCCGCGGCCTGCACCCCGAACCCGACCACCAGAAGCAGCACCGAGGCGATCGCGAGCACCGGCACGAGGACCCGGGAGGCCCCGGCGGCCCGATGCGTTCCGGGGCGGGGCGGCACCCCCCACGGACCCTCCCCCCACGGACCCTCCCCCCGCGGGCCCTGCGGCGGCGGTCCCGGCGACTGACGGTGGTCGGGCGAGGCAGCCTGGGGCGGCGTGGCGTACACCGGGTGACCGGGCTGACCGGGCTGACCGGGCTGACCGGGCTGACCGGGATGAGCAGGCGGGGCCGGGGAGGGACGGCCGCCCTCCGTGGACCGGGGCATCGACATGGTCACTCCCCCACGGGGCGCCGACCCCCGATGGCCGCGCAGTTCGACCGATCACCCGTGGCTTCGAGGATAACCGGGGGGCCGGCTTCCGGCAGGGCCAGTGCAGGCGGGGCGGAGATCAGCCGGCCGTGCACCGCCCCGTCGACACGGCCGCCCCGGCCCGCATGCCTCGTGCGATCTCGTCGCGGACCTCGTCCAGGGTGAGCGCGTAGCCGGTGCGCGGGTCGTCCAGCGACTTGGCGAACACGACTCCGGCGAGCGAGCCGTCGGTGGCCACCAGCGGTCCTCCGGAGTTGCCCTGCTCGACGGTGGCGTACAACGAGTACACCTGCCGGACGGCGCCCGATCCCCCGTAGATGTCCTCGCCCTTGGCCTGGAGCAGGCTGCGGACCCGGGCCGGGACGGCGGTGTACGGGCCGTTCTCGGGGTAGCCCGCGACCACGGCGTCCGCCCCGCGATCCAGGGTGCGGCCCAGCGGCATGGCGGGTGCGCCCAGGTCGGGGACGGCAAGGACCGCCAGGTCGGTCGCGGGGTCGAACAGCACCACCCGGGCCGGGTAGCGCCGTCCGCCGCCGGCGAGCTGGACCGTCGGCGCCTTCACCGCGGCGACCACGTGCGCGTTGGTCACCACCCGCCCCTTCGCGACCACGACCCCGCTACCCTCCTGGCCCCGCCCGCAGGCCGGCGCGTCCCCCGTGACCTTCACCACCGAGCGGCGGATCGTGGCCTGGACGGTCGCGCCGACCGCTCCCACATCGGGCGGTTGCACCGGCAGGATCTGTTCTGGCGCAACGCCTTCGAAGACCCGCGGAAAGGCCGAGTCGGAGACGGCCCGGCGGAAGTCACCCGCCAGCACGGCCATCCGGGCAGGCACTGCGGCATCGATCACGGCCAGCACCTTCGAGGAGGCCACGGCGCGGGCCAGCATCGGGCTGGAGATCTCACGCAGCGCCCCGCCGACGAACCAGAGCACCAGGGCGACGGCGGCCAGGCTCGCCAGGGCCCCGAGCACCTGGTCGACCACCCCGGCCCCGGTGCGGGCCACCTGCCGGCGCAGGTGGCTGCCGGCGATGGACCCGAGCAACTGGCCCCCCCAGGCCAGGACCAGGACGGCGACCAGGATCGCCACCGAGCGCGTGGGCCCGCTCGGGACCCGTTGGGCCAGTGGCGGAGCCACCTGCATCGCCAGCAGTGCGCCGCCGATGAATCCGGCCAGGGACAGGGCCCCGACCGCCAACCCGCGGCGGAACCCGGCGACCGCGTACCAGCCGAGGACCACCAGCAGGAGAAGATCGATCACTGCTCGCCACCGGCCTCGATGCTGTCCACCTCGGCGGGCTCGGGCAGGGCGGGGACCTCCTCGACCCGGCCGGTGTCCCAGTCCCGGCCCCAGCCGGCCAGGTGCAGCACCCGGTCGAGCAGTCCCGCGGTGAATCCCCAGACGAACAGCCCCCGCACCGCGAAACCCGGCCCGACGAATCCGCTGGGATGGTGTACCAGGAAACGGTTCACGGGGTCGGTGAGCTCCTCGACCGGCACCCGGACCACGCGTGAGACCTCCCCCGGGTCGACCACCGCCACCGCGGACGGCCGTCGCCACCAAGCCAGCACCGGGGTCACCGCATAGTCGCTCGGCGGCAGGTACAGATCGGGCAGGCTCCCCGCCACCGTGACCCCCGCGGGGTCCAGCCCGGTCTCCTCCTGCGCCTCGCGCAGGGCTGCCGCCTCCGGCCCGGCGTCGGTGGGGTCCAGACGCCCACCGGGAAAGGCGACCTGGCCGGCGTGCGAGCGCAGGTTCGCCGAGCGCTCGGTGAGCAGCACATCGACCGACGCGGCGCCGTCCGCGCCGACGGCCGCGCCGAACAGCATCAGGACCGCCGAGCGTCGGTGGTGCCCCGGAGGGGGGCTGAACCGGCTGAGCTGGTCGGCGGTCGCCGTCCGCAGCACCTGATGCAACGGGGTGAACCACGGAGGCACCTGCGGTGACGGCGCGGGGTCAGGGCGCGGTGCGACGGCTCCCGGCACGCTCACTGGCCCCCCCTGACCAGTCGGGCCGCCCGGACGGGGTCACTCTCGCCGATGCCGTGGGAGGGGCACCAGGGAGCGAGCGGGCAGGCGCCGCAGGCCGGGTTCCGGGCATGGCAGATCCGACGACCGTGGAAGATCATGCGATGGCTGAGCATCGTCCAGTCCTTGCGCGGGAAGAGCGCGCCGATCTCCTGCTCGACCACCACGGGGTCCTCCGACGTCGTCCACCCGAAGCGCCGGGCCAGCCGCCCGACGTGCGTGTCCACCGTGATCCCGGGGACGCCGAAGGCGTTGCCGAGCACCACGTTCGCCGTCTTGCGGCCCACTCCGGGCAGGGTGACCAACTGCGCCAGCCGGCCGGGAACCTGCCCGCCGTGCTCGGCCACCAGCGCCGCCCCGAGCGAGATCAGCGCGTTCGTCTTGGCCCGGAAGAACCCGGTCGAGCGGATCATCTCCTCCAGCTCGGCCCGGTCGGCACCGGCATAGTCGGCCGCGGTGGGGTAGCGGGCGAACAGGGCAGGGGTCACCAGGTTCACCCGGGCGTCGGTGCACTGCGCGGACAGGATGGTGGCGACCAGCAGCTGCAGGGGGGAGGCGTGGTCGAGCTCGCAGTGCGCGTCCGGGTGCCGCTCGGCGAGGATCCGGTGCATCCGGCGGGCTCTACGGGTGAGCGCCAGGGGGCTCTCCGGCGCCGGAGAACTGCGCGGTGTCACCACTTCGCCGCTGCTCACCTGCGCTGCCACCCCGACAGCCTACGACCCGCGCCCGCCCGCACTCGCGGTGCTCACCGCCGGCCGCACCCGGGTGAGGTCTCTGCGCCGGGAGGGTGGTCCCACCCGCCCCGACATCAAGGCCCTGACCTGCGACGACGATCCGGTTCCTAGATCCGCGGACGGCGGGTCGCCGGCCCGGACCGAGAGGACGAGGAACACGGGATGACCGTCGTGACCGGATCCAGTACCTCCGCCGAGAACGCCCGGACGCGTCGCCACGCGCTGGCCGCCGAGCTGCGCGAGGTGGAGTACTGGCGGCGCCTCGTCGCGGCCCGGCTCGACCTGGCTGTGGCCGCGGTGACCGCGCTGGAGGAGCCGGCGAACCGGGAGCTGCCCTGCGCGCCCACCCTGCCGGGCGACCTGCGCCGGCTGATCGGCCTGGGGGACACCGATGCCCTCGGCGAGGCCGCTGCCCTGGAGCGGCTGCGCGACGTGCTGCACGACCTGGGGGCCTATGCCGCGGCCCTGCGCAGCTCGGTCCACGCTGCCGAGCAGGCCCCGCGACGCGCTGCCCGGCACCCCCAGTGAGCTGATCCTGGCGCCGTCCGGGCAAGGCGGTGGGCCCTATCGCTTCCGGCCACTGTCGGTGACCGGTAGCGTTCCTCTGGCCGTCCCGTCTGGGAAGGCATGGCCAAGGAGGAGTTGACGGTGGACGACGACGTCGTACGCCAGGCGCCGCTGTTCGCGGCGCTGGACGACGAGGCCGCAGAGGCGCTGAAGGCGACCATGGCACGGCGCGAGGTCGCTCGTGGCGAGGTGCTGTTCACCGAGGGCGATCCCGGCGACCGGCTCTACATCATCGTCGAGGGCAAGATCAAACTTGGACGGGCCTCGGGCGACGGCCGGGAGAACCTGCTGGCGATCCTCGGGCCGGGCGAGATGTTCGGCGAACTGTCCCTGTTCGACCCCGGCCCGCGCAACGCGACCGCGACCGCGGTCGCCGACACCGCTCTCCTGGGCGTCGGCAGCGACGACCTGGCCACCTGGCTGAACGGCCGGCCGGACGTGGCCCGTCAGCTCCTGCGCTCGCTCGCCCGCAGGCTGCGGCGCACCAACGAGGCCCTGGCCGATCTGGTCTTCTCGGACGTGCCGGGCCGGGTGGCCAAGGCCCTGCTCGACCTGTCGGAGCGCTTCGGCACCCCGACCGAGGAGGGTCTGCGGGTCACCCACGACCTGACCCAGGAGGAGCTGGCCCAGCTCGTCGGCGCCTCGCGCGAGACGGTGAACAAGGCCCTGGCCGACTTCGCCGCCCGCAACTGGCTGCGCCTGGACCAGCGCGCCGTCCTGCTCCTGGACATCGACCGCCTCCGCCGCCGCGCCCGCTGACCCCCACTGATCCCCACTGACCCCACGAAGCATCAGCCGGGGCGGTTGCTCGGCCCGTCGTGGGGGCGGGCGAGGTAGTCGAGCTGGGCGCGGACGGTCAGTTCGGCGGCCGGCCACAGGCGCGGATCGACGTCCTGGTAGACCCGTTCGATCACCTCGCGGGCGGTCCTCGCCCCGGCGTCCAGGGCCCCGCGCACCTGGTCCAGCCGCTCGGCACGATGCGTCAGGTACCCCCTGACCACGTCCGCGGGCCGGTCCAGGACCGGGCCGTGTCCGGGCAGCAGCACCGAGACCTCCAGTGCGCACACCACCTGCTCCAGCCGGTGCAGGGAGTCCAGGTAGGCGCCCAGTTCGCCGTCGGGGTGGTGGATCACCGCGGTCCCCCGGCCGAGCACCGTGTCGCCGGTGAGCACGGCGCCGTCCGCGCGCAGCGCGAAGCACAGCGAGTCATGGCTGTGTCCGGGCGTGGCGACCACGTCCAGGCGCAGCCCGTCCACCTCCACCACGTCGCCGTCGGTCAGCCCCTCGGCGCCCAGCCGGTGCCCGGCGTCCAGCGCCCGGACCCCGACCGCCCACTCCTGCGCGCACCGGCGCGCACCGGCGCTGTGGTCGGCGTGGCCGTGGGTGAGCAGGATCTCCCGGACCCGGCGCCCGCCGAGGGCCTCCTGGACGGCGGCCAGATGCGCGGGGTCGTCCGGCCCCGGGTCCACCAGGACCACCGACTGCTCGTCGACC
>JBAPWU010000137.1:0-21143 GCA_049283855.1 Kineosporiaceae bacterium | reverse complement strand
GCACGGCGCCGAGCGCGAGCAGGGTCTTGGCGCCGCTGCCGAGACCGTCGGCCGCGGACGCCGGATCGAGCGGATTCACCGGGCTCGCCGCGGATGATGCCGCCGCCGAGGCCGCCGACGAGGAGGTCGATGCAGGTGACGGTGACGGTGACGGTGACGTGGCGCCCGCCACTGCCAGAACGAAGCCGAACGACCCCGAGATCGGGTGCCCGTCGGCGCTGGTCACCCGCCACAGCACCGTGTAGGCGCCGTTGGGCAACTCCCGTGGAAGCGGCCCGACGACCCTGGGGCCCTGGGTCACGGGCTCGGTGGCCACCTGCCCGCCGGGCCCGGTCACCCTCAGTTGCGCGGTGCCGGCCAGCACGTTCTCGGTGAAGGTCAGCCGGACGGCCTGGGGCGCCGTGGTGAGGGTCGAGCCGTCGGCCGGCTCGATGCTGCGCACCCCCGAGTGTGCCTGAGCGGGGGTGGCGGCCGGCCCGGCGAGGGACGCCAGCGCGCAGGCCACCACGATGATCAGCCGACCCATGGGCCCGGAACTCATGGGAGCAGTCTGGCAAACGGCCCGAGGCGCCGGCACGTCGGGTGACCGGCTACCCGGCGGCGATCTCGGCCACGTCGACGGCGGCCGCCCGGCGGGCCGACTCGGCGGCGGTCTCCAGCACGGTCTGCACCTGGAGGGCGTCGGCGAAGTCGGGGATCGGCGCCACCGGTTCGCGCCCGCCGAGCACGCTCAGGATGTCGGCGGCCTGGTGGGTGAAGGTGTGCTCGTAGCCGATCGGGTGCCCGGGCGGCCACCAGGAACCGACCCAGGGGTGACCGGCCGCGGCGTCCCCGACCTCGATCGTGGTCCAACCGCGGACGGCGGCCGGAGTGCTGCCGTCGTAATAGCCGAGCCGACCCATCTCATCGAACTGGAAGCGCAGCGCCCCCCGCTCCCCGTGGATCTCGAATCCGTGGGTGTTGTGGTGGCCCACACTGAATCGGGAGGCCTCGAAGCTCGCGGTGGCCCCGCCGGCGAGCTCACCGATGAACAGCACGGCGTCGTCCACGGTGTGGCTGGGCACGAACGTCTTCGACAGTGCACCGGCGACCCGGCTCACCGGCTCGCCGGTGACGAACTGCACCGTGTCGACGATGTGCGCGGCGATGTCGCCGAGCGCGCCCGACCCGGCGACGGAGGCGTCGAACCGCCACACGTCTCCGGCGTCCTGGCCCCACTGCGACAGGTAGGTCGCGCGGACGTGCCGTACGGCGCCGATCCGGCCCTGGAGCACCAGCTCGCGGGCCAGGGCGATCGCCGGCACCCGGCGGTAGCTGAACCAGACGAAGGTCCGCCCGGACGCCGCAGCCGCCGCAGCCGCCATGGCTCGGGCATCGGTCAGGGTCGCCGCCAGCGGCTTCTCGCAGGCCACGTGCTTGCCGGCCTCCAGCGCTCCGATGGCGGAGTCGCGGTGGGCGTCGTTCGGGGTGCAGATGTCGACCAGGCCGATCGCCGGGTCGCGCACCAGGGCCGCGGGGTCGGTCGAGGCATGCTGCCACCCCCACCTCTCCGCGAACTCCTGGGTGGCCTGCGGATGCCGGCCGGCCACCGTGTGCAGTGCCGGCCGCAGGGGGACGTCGAAGAACCGGGCCACCTGGCCCCACGCGTTGGAGTGCGCCCGGCCCATGAACCTGGTCCCGATCATGCCTACGGCGAGTTCCGACATGCCCTCGAGTCTAGGAGGACCGCCCGGAGCGGGCGGGCTCCTCACCGCGCCCGCTCCCTGCCGCGCGCTGCCCCGGGAGGTGGCGCACCACGTCGCCCCCTGCCGCGTCGTGGTGCCACCACCGCCACGGCTGGTCGGACGGAGCGGAGGCGAGGCCTTCCGGTTCTCATTGGTGTCGACGAGGTCAGGGCGCGGTCACGTAGTCGTCGCGGCACACCGTGGTGGCGGCGGCCTTCCAGCACACATGGGCGAGAGCCCACGCCTCGATCCCAGGGGTGCTGTCGAATCTGTACCAGCCGGTGGGGCTGGTCAGGAAGTACTGCCCCTCGGGGGCACCCCACGGTGCATTTCGGTAGACCGTCGGAGAGGTCAGCACGATCCAGTCCGCCCCCGGCTTCCTGGTCGCGACCGTCATCGTCAGCGTGGCGCTCGGGACGCCTCGGCACTGCGCCAAGGCCTCGAAGGGCTCCAACCACCTGAACACGCTGTAGCTCGCTCTGACGCTGCACTCCGCGGGTGGTGCCGGCGCCGGCGGAGTGGGCACCGCGGGTGGCGCGGGTGGCGCGGCCGGGGTGGCGAGGAACGCGTGGGAGGCGTTCTCCTTCCGGAGCGTCGCGTTCAGGTCGGTCCGCACCCCCGGGGCGATGTCCTGGTAGGCCCCCGCGTAGTTGCTGTTGAAGTAGACGCGAACGGTCTGGCCGGCGCGGTTCCACACCGAGGCCGCCCGGTTCTTGATGCACAGGCCCTTGCCGTTGCCCGCCCCCCGGAACTCGTAGCAGCTGGGCTGGATGGTGCCGTAGTTCGCGAGCGAGGCGGTGAAGTCGGACGCCGACCCGGTGGTGCCGTTGTCGTAGTAGTAACAGAACTCCCCGGTGTCGCAGTTTCCGTCCCTGGCGGCGGCCTGCGCCGACACGATGCCGCCCGCCCAGATGCCCGCGGCAAGTGCCAGCGTGGTCACCACGGCACCCGTGACGCGTTGCCGTCTTCTCATGGTCCGATCCCTCGATTCATGCAGCGCTGCTGATCGTGTCTGCTGACGGACACAGACCGTAGGGGCAGGCGTCGGTCTCACCGGTGCCTCGGCCATGGCGATCCAGCAGGAGAAGGCGCTGACCACCGCGCGGAATCCGCGCGAAAAGCGTTGATGAGAAACAGGTTCAGCGGCTGCGGAGCACTCGTTCGATCGCTTGGCCTCCCCCGTGGAGTGTCACTGAAAAGGGTGACATGTCGGCTGCACCGTCGGCCTCGGGGCCGCGGGTGTCGTCCATGGAGCCAGGAGTGGTGTCGCGCTTTGTGACGACAGGGTCGGAGAGCCCGGAGGGATCACGAGATGATGAGATGGAGGGGGTGCGAGCCGGAGGGATGACGCGCATGAGCGACGCAGTGCGAGACGCTCTCACCATTGGTGCGATCGACGACCATCCCGCGCTGTTGCAGGGACTGACCGCCGTTCTGGCCGGCGTGCTCACCGAGAACGCGTTGGACATGGTCTGCGCCGCCACCGTCGCCGAGTTCCTGGCCCGACGACGGCACTGTGACGTGGTGCTGCTCGACCTGTCCCTGGGGGACGGCTCGGCTGCGGCAGACAACGTCGAGGCCCTGCTCAGCAAGGGGTATGCGGTGCTGCTCTACACCCAGGAGCACCGGCCCCGGCCGGTGGCCCGGGCCCTGCTCGCCGGCGCCGGGGGCGTGGTGCTGAAGAACCAGCCGATCGAGGACCTGGCCGACGCCGTCCGGCACATGGTCCTGGGCGAGCCCTACCTGAGCCCGGACTGGGCTGCCGCGATGGAGAGCGAGGTGCAGTTCCACGCCCCGCAACTCTCGCCCCGCGAGCTCGAGGCGCTGCAGCTCTATGCCACCGGGATCCCGCTCAAGTCGGTCGCCCGCCAGATGAACATCACCCAGGACACCGCCCGCGTGTACCTGCTCCGGGTGCGCTCGAAGTACGGCCAGATCGGGCGCGGGGTCGCCTCGCGCACCGACTACTACATCCGGGCCGTCGAGGACGGACACCTGCCGCCGCCAGAGACGTCCTGATGTGGCGCCTGCCCTCGATCTGGCGGCGTGATGTTCCACCGGGACTCGTGCGGATCCTGGCCCTGGTGGTGGCCGCCTACGGCGTCAACGCTGCTCAACTGACCGCACTGAACCTCGCCGGGGCGCCCGGCGGACGGTCTCTCGCAGAGCACCCGTCACGGGTGCTCGCCGGGATCCTTGCCGTCGTCGCGGTCCTGTTCGCCGTCGCGGGGGCGCTCGTGCCCCGACGGCTGCTCATGCTGCGCTGGGTGGCGATGACGGGCCTGGGCGCGATCCTGGCGGCCGCCGCGGACTCCGGCACCGTCGCCACGCGCGACGGAGTGCCCTGGATCGGGCAAGTGGTCTTCGTGGCGATGGTGGCCTCCGTGGTGTGTCTGCGTCCCGCGGCGGCCGTGGGCTACGGCGTCCTGGCCCTGACCGCCGCAGCGCTGTCGGACGTCAGCCCGATGGACAACCTGCTGCTGTGGGTGGTCTACGGCGCGACAGTCGCCCTGCACGGGTCTTTCCTGCAATCGGCCGTCTCGTTCACCGAGGATGTCGAGGCGGCCCACCGGCGTGCGGCCACGGCTGCCATCCGCCAGGCCCGGGCCACGGCCGAACGTGCCGCCCGTCAGGCCTGGGACGCCTGGATCCATGACACGTTGCTCGCGGTGCTGCACCTGGGTTCGCAGAGCAACCCGGCAGCGGGAGTGACGGCAGGCGAACTGCTCCAGTCGGGTCTTCGCCGGGCGGGTCCGCCCCCAGGCGGCCTGCGACAGTCCGTCGAGTCCGCCGTTGCCGGGCTCGCTGTGCGGGTGGACTGGGACGTGCACACGGACGGCGCTCCGCCGGCCCGGGTGCTCGACGCCACCGCCCGGGCGCTCGGCGAGGCAGTGCGCAACGCCGCCAGGCATTCCGGCGCCGGGTCGGTCCTGGTCGCCGGCGAGATCACCGCGGCGCGGCTACGGCTGACCGTCACCGATGGCGGGTGTGGCTTCGAGCCGGAGCAGGTGCCGGATCACTGTCTGGGCATCCGGGCGTCGATCGTCACCAGGATGGCGGATGTTGGCGGCGGAGCGGCCATCGCCTCGGCTCCGGGATGTGGCACCCAGGCGACGCTCAGCTGGGGTGTGCAGGCGCTGCCGGAGGATCCTCAGCGCTGGGCGTCCGGGCGCCGGTTGGTGATCTTGGGTGCCGTCGCCGTCACCGCGAGCGCGATCGGCTCCGTGACGGACCAGGGCCGGCAGGCGGCGCCGTGGGCCCTGTCGGGATTGGTGTGTCTGGCGGCGTGCGTCGTCGTCGTGCTGTTCCGGCCGGCGTGGGCATGGCTGGCGTGGTCGGGGTGGTTGCTGGCCGAGACGGCGCTGTGCCTGGCTCAGCCCGTGGTCGACGGCCGGGGCAACGGCACCTGGTACGTCTTCGGGTCGGGCCTGCTGCTGGGCGTCAGCGCCTTCCGCCGCCGAGAAGGCACAGGTCTTCGGTTCTCGATCGCTGCCTTCGGTGCCCAACTGGTGGCCCTGGAACTGTGGCGGCCCGGACGCCTGCCGGTCCTGGTCATCCCGCTGGCGCAGCAGGTCATGTATGCGGCGGCGAGCTGGTTCCTGGTGCGCAGCCATGAGCGGATGTTCCTGCGCCTGCGGCAGGCCTCCGACCGGTCCGTGGAGATCGAGCGTGCGCTGGCCCTGCAGCAGGCGGACGCGGACGAGGAGCAGCGCAGGCTGGCCGAGCTGTCGGCGCTGGTCACCCCCGTGCTGCAGGATCTCGCGGACACCGAGGCGATCTCACTCGACCTGGCGCGTCGGTGCACGGTCGCCGAAGCGGCCCTGCGTGACCGTCTCGCCGCGCCGGCCCTGCTCACCGGGGAGGTGCAGGAGGTGCTGGCGAGGATGCGTGAGAACGGGATCTATGTCTCGCTCACCGACAACGGGCGCGCGACCGCCCCCGCGGAGGCGGCCCGAGTGCGCTCCGCGTTGCCGTTGCTGGCCTCGGCGACCCAGCGGGGGAGCCGGCTCACCATTCGGTGGACGCGCCTGGACCGTCGGTGCTTCGCGACCGCGACGGTGACGAAGCCGCTGGCGGTGGATATGCCAGGACCCCACGCCGGGCTTGCTGACACCGAGGTTCAGCGGGACGAGGACGCTTTGCAGCTGCGCTTCCTGCGTGCCGAGTGACAGGGTCGGCCCGTGTCCACCGAATGCCCTCTCTCCGCGTCGATCGACTGCACGGGCACGGGGGTGAAGGGCTGGTGGTCACAGATCCAGCAGGCCGGCCGGTTCCTCGTGGTCTGCTGAGCGGTCGGCTGCCTCACTTGGGCCAGTACGAGGTGCGCCAGGTGTGCTCGCTCGGCGCGGCCGGGGCACCGCCGGGCAGCACCTGCGTGCGGCGGTGGGAGTGGGCCGCCGCCCACGCCGATGTCGAGGCCTCCCACTCCGGCTCGCCGCCGGCCCCGGAGCGGGCGGCGACGATCGCGAGGATCGCCGCCACCTCCTCCGGGGTGGCATCCCCGTTGATCACCCGGAGCACCGGCTGGCGGGTCATAGCGGGATGTTCCCGTGCTTCTTCGGCGGCAGCGCTTCCCGCTTGGTCCTCAGCGTGCGCAGCCAGCGGGCCACCTCGACCCGGGTGCGCGAGGGCTGGATCACCGCGTCCACGTACCCCCGCTCGGCCGCGATGTACGGATTGGCCAGGGTGTCCTCGTACTCGGTGATCAGCTGCCGGCGGGCGCCGTCCACATCGCCGCCGCTCTCGGTGACCGCCTTCAGCTCGCCGCGGTAGAGGATGTTCACCGCGCCCTGGGCGCCCATCACCGCGATCTGCGCGGTCGGCCAGGCCAGGTTCACGTCCGCCCCGAGGTGCTTGGAGCCCATCACGTCGTAGGCGCCGCCGTAGGCCTTGCGGGTGATGATCGTGACCTTGGGCACGGTCGCCTCGGCATACGCGAAGATCAGCTTGGCGCCGCGGCGGATGATGCCGTTCCACTCCTGGTCGGTGCCGGGCAGGAACCCGGGGACGTCGACGAAGGTCACCACCGGGACGTTGAACGCGTCGCAGGTGCGCACGAACCGCGCGGCCTTCTCCGAGGCGTCGATGTCCAGGGTGCCGGCGAACTGCATCGGCTGGTTGGCCACCACGCCGACCGAACGGCCCTCCACCCGGCCGAAACCGATCAGCATGTTCGGGGCGAACAGGGGCTGCACCTCGAGGAACTCACCGTCGTCGAGCACATGCTCGATCACGGTGTGCATGTCGTAGGGCTGGTTGGGCGAGTCCGGCACCAGGGTGTCCAGCTCGAGGTCCTCGGCGGTGACGTCGTCCTCGAGCTCGGGGGTAAAGATCGGTGGGTCGGAGAGGTTGTTGCTCGGCAGGAACCCGAGCAGGCTGCGCACGTACTCGATCGCGTCGTCCTCGTCGGTGCCGAGGTAGTGCGCGTTGCCGGACAGCGTGTTGTGGGTGCGGGCGCCGCCGAGTTCCTCGAAGCCGACCTCCTCACCGGTGACGGTCTTGATCACGTCGGGGCCGGTGATGAACATGTGCGAGGTCAGGTCGACCATCACGGTGAAGTCGGTGATCGCGGGGGAGTAGACCGCACCGCCGGCGCAGGGGCCCATGATCAGCGAGATCTGCGGGATCACCCCGCTGGCGTGCACGTTGCGCAGGAAGATCTCGCCGTACAGGCCGAGCGAGACCACGCCCTCCTGGATCCGGGCGCCCCCGGAGTCGTTGATGCCGACGACCGGGCAGCCGATCTTCATGGCCAGGTCCATCACCTTGACGATCTTCTCGCCGTAGACCTCGCCCAGGCTGCCGCCGTAGACCGTGAAGTCCTGCGCGAACACGCACACCTGGCGGCCGTCGATCGTGCCGTGACCGGTGATCACGCCGTCGCCGTAGGGCCGGTTCTGGTGCAGGTTGAAGTTGCGGCTGCGGTGGCGGGCCAGCTGGTCGAGCTCGACGAAGGAGCCCGGGTCCATCAGCGCGTCGATCCGCTCCCGGGCGGTCTTCTTGCCCTGGGCATGGCGTTTGTCGATCGCCGTCTGAGAGCCGGCATGCAGCGCGGCGTCGTGGCGGCGCTCGAGATCCTCGAGCTTGCCCGCGGTGGTGTGGATGTTGATGTTGTCGGGCACCTCGGTGCCGCCGGCACCGCGGACGTGCACCTCAGCCGGTTTCGAGCTCATCCCGGCAGCGTATTCCGCATCCCGTCGATCAACAGGGCCACCGCAGCGGCGCACGTCACAGTCGTCGCCGGGCGTAGCGTTCCGAGGATGAGCGAGAGCCGGTACACCAGCCTGGACAGGCCCCCGTTGAGCGAGCAGGCCCTCACCTCCGCGCTGACCGGGCCGAACGGCTCCTGGCGCGCCCTCGCCGTGGTGGCCGAGACCGGTTCGACCAACGCGGACGTCGCCGCGCGCGCCGTGGACGGCGAGGCCGAGGGGCTGGTACTCGTGACTGATCACCAGCGGGCGGGCCGGGGGCGCCTGAGCCGCACCTGGTCCAGCCCGCCGCGGTCCTCCCTGGCCGTGTCGGTGCTGCTCCGCCCGCAGGGCGTGCCGGCCGAGCGACTGGGTTGGCTGCCCCTGCTGGGTGGGCTGGCCGTGGTCGACGCGCTGACCAGCAGGTGCGGGCTGCCGGCCCGGCTGAAGTGGCCGAACGACGTGCTGGTGACCGAGGAGGGTGAGGAACGCAAGGTCTGCGGGATCCTCGCCGAGGTGGTGCCGGGCCACGGCACCGCCCCGGACGGGCAGGGTCTCGCGGTGGTGCTCGGTGCCGGGATCAACGTGACCCAGACCCGGGCCGAGCTGCCCGTCCCCGCCGCGACCTCGTTGCGCCTGGCCGGTGCGGCCACGACCGACCGGGACACCGTGCTGCGCGCCTACCTGCGAGCGCTCGCCGTCCGCTATCGCGCCTTCGTCGCCGCGGCGGGCGATCCTCGCTCCAGCGGGATCGGGTCCGCCTACCGGGAGGCCTGCGCCACCCTCGGCCGCCAGGTGGAGATCCACCTGCCCTCCGGGTCTGCCGAGCGCGGCCTGGCCCAGGAGGTGGACGACGAGGGGCGGCTGGTCGTGCTCGTGGGCGAGGAACCGCGACCGTTCGCCGCGGGTGATGTGGTCCATGTGCGCGGTCAGGCGTGACCAACGCCCCGTCGAGCGGGCATCCTGGCTCCATGGGATTCCCGGCGAAGCTGCTCGGCCCGGGCGAGCGACTGGTGCTGGTGCTTCGTCCGCACGCCAAGGTGCTGATCGCTCCGGTCGTCGTCCTGTTGATCACTGCCCCGATCACGGCGTTCCTGGCCGGGCTGGTGCCGGACGGCGGCGCCCAGGGCTGGATGCGCGTGGCACTGGTCGCGGTGGAGGCCCTGGTGGTCTCCCGTTGGGTGATCTGGCCCTTCCTCACCTGGTGGAACACGGTGTACGCGATCACCGACCGCCGGCTGGTGCTGCGCCAGGGGGTGTTCAACCGCACCGGTCATGACATGCCCCTGAGCCGCCTGAACGACGTCAAGTTCTCGCACAATGTGATCGAGCGGGTGCTCGGTTGCGGCACGCTGGTGGTGGAGTCCGCCGGGGAGGCCGGCCAACTGGTGCTGGACGACGTGCCGCGGGTGGAGCAGGTCCAGCGCACGCTCTACCGGCTCTCCGACGGGATCCGCGCGGTGGGCGCCGGTGGCTCGCCGGATCACCGCGACGATGCCTCCGCCGATGCGGACCCCGACACCAACGCGACCAGGGTGCTGGACCGTCGTCGCGGTCGCGACGTGCCGTGAGCGAGGCCTCGGCCGGGCCGCCGCCGCTGCCCGGCACGGCCGCCGGCCTGGAGGACTCCCTCCTCGGTGGCCGGCGCAAGTGGCGGCGCCGGGAGGTGGCCAGGTCGGTCGGAGTCTCGCTGCTGTCGGCCCGCAAGCTCTGGCGCGCCCTGGGGTTCGCCTCGGTCGACGACGAGGACGTGGCGTTCACCGACGCCGACGCCGACGCCCTCGAGCGCACCGTGTCGATGGTGCGGGACGAGATGCTCGACGAGGACACCACCATCGCCTTCGCCCGGGCGCTGGGTCAGACCACCGACCGGCTGGTGAGCTGGCAGGTCGAGGCGCTGATGGAGCACTTGGTCAGCTGCCCGCACCCGGACTGCGCCAGCGGCAGCTCCACCGGCGCGGTCGCGCACCTGTCGGGGATCGTCGAGGACCTCGAGGCCCTGCTGGTCTACGCCTGGCGGCGCAAGCTGGCCGCCGCGGTCGCCCGGCTGGAGCACCCCCCGCCGGGCCAGGACGCGCCGTCCGGCAAGCTCACCGTCGGGTTCGCCGACCTGGTCTCCTACACCCGGCTCTCCCAGCGGCTGACCCAGCGCGAGCTCGGCGTGCTGGTCCAGCGGTTCGAGGGCCTGGCCTCCGACGTGGTCACCGCCGGCGGCGGCCGCGTGATCAAGACGGTCGGTGACGAGGTGCTGTTCACCGCCGACGACCCGCTGTCGGCGGCGGTGATCGGGCTGTCCCTGTCCGAACGGCTGGCGATCGACGAGGTGGTGCCCGACGTGCGGGTGGGCATCGCGCACGGTCTCGTCCTGCGCAGCCTCGGCGACGTCTACGGCTCCACGGTCAACCTGGCCAGCCGGCTCACCGCGCTGGCCGAACCGGGCACGGTGGTCACCGACCCGAACACCGCCTCGATGCTGGCCCGGTACGAGGGGCTGGTGCTGGTGCCCCAGCGCCGGCGTCAGGTGCGCGGGTTCGGGCCGCTGCAACCCCTGCTGGTCACCCGGGCCGGGCCCACTGATCAGCTGATCGACATCGACTGACGGCGCCGGCCAGCGATGGCCCGGCGCCACCGATGGCCCGGTGCCGTCGATACGCTGCCCGCATGGGCGGTCAGGTTCGGGTGAGTCGGCACGGGGATCGGCGGGACGTGGCCGAGGTGGTGCTCGACCGTCCCGATGCGCTGAACGCGCTCTCGACCGCCTTCGCCGCGCACCTGCGCGACACGGTGCGCGAACTGATCGGTGAGGCGGAGACCGGCGCGGTGCGCGCCGTGGTGGTCTCCTCCAGCCAGGAGCGGGCGTTCTGTGTCGGCGCCGACCTGCGCGAGCGGAACACCTTCACCGATGCCGACCTGCGATCCCAGCGCGTGGTCTACCGGGCGATGGCCACGGCCCTGCGCGAGCTCCCGGTGCCGGCGGTGGCGGCGGTGGCGGGCTATGCGATGGGCGGTGGCTTCGAGCTGGCCCTGCTCTGCGACCTCATCGTCATCGACCCCACCGCCGTGCTGGCGTTGCCCGAGGTGTCGGTCGGGGTGGTGCCGGGCCTGGGCGGCACCCAGCTGCTCTCGCGCCGGGTCGGGCTGGCCAGGGCCGGTGACCTGATCTTCACCGCCCGCCGGATCGACGCGGCCGAGGCGATGGCGATCGGGGCCGCGGACCGGTTGGCCGGGCCCGGAGCGGCGCGCGAGCTGGCGATCGAGCTGGCCGTCACCATCGCCGGTCACTCCCCGGTCGGGGTGCGCAACGCCAAACGGGCCCTGCGCCTGGGGTTCGACACCGACCTGGCAGCGGGCCTGGAGATCGAGGACGCCGCGTGGCGGGCCACGGCGTTCTCCGCCGATCGCGCCGAAGGGGTGCGCGCCTTCGTCGAGAAGCGCCGCCCGGACTGGCCCGGGACGGCCTGACCCCGACCCCGACCCTGAGCCCGGCCGGATCAGCCCGGCGGGATCAGCCCGGCGGGATCAGCGCGGGTTCGGCCAGCTCGGTGGTGTCGAGGAACTCGTTGAAGACGAAGCGCCGGTAGGCCCAGAACCGGAACAGGGTGCCCAGGCCGATCCCGATCACGTTGCCGGAGATGTTGTCGGCCAGGGCCGAGGTGAAGCCGAGCAGGTCGTGGGAGATGGCCAGGCAGAGGACCGCGATCACCAGGCCGACCAGGTTCATGGCCACGAACAGGGCCAGCTCGCGGGCGGGGGTGGCCTGGCGGCGGTGCCGGAAGGTCCAGTACCGGTTGCCGAGCCACGCCCACAGGATCGCCACCGACGCAGACGCGATCTTGGCCAGCTTCTCGTGCCCGTCCATCGGCGGGCCGCCGGTGCCCGGCCACAGTCCGGTCGTGAGCAGGTTGAACAGGCCCACGTCGAGGACGAACGCGATCGCCCCGACCGCGCCGAACTTGAGCGCCTCGCGGTAGACCACGGTCATCATTTCGCGCGGACGCGCGATCAGCCGGCGTGGGTCCACGCGTAGGAGGGTACCTGCCCGACCTGGGTGATACCTGCTGGTTACCCTGTCCAGGGTGACGGGCGGATTCCCTCGGGTGGGCATGGTCGGCGGCGGACAGCTGGCGAGGATGACCCAGCCGGCCGCGGTGGCACTCGGGGTGCACCTGGCCGTGCTCGCCGAACGGGCCGACGACAGCGCCGCCCAGGTGGTTCCGGCCACGTCGATCGGCAGTCATCTCGACGCCGGGGCCGTCACCGCGTTCGCCCGCGGCTGCGACGTGCTCACCTTCGACCACGAGCACGTGCCCACCGAGCTGCTGCACGCCCTGGAGGAGGGCGGGGTCGCCGTCCGCCCGGGGCCGGACGCCCTGGTGCACGCGCAGAACAAGGGCGCCATGCGCGCCCGGCTGGCGGCGCTGGGGGTGCCGGTGCCGCGGTGGGCCCTGGTGGCGAACGCCGGCGAGCTGACGGCCTTCGCCGAGTCGGACGGCGGACCGGGCTGGCCGGTGGTGCTGAAGACCACTCGCGGCGGCTACGACGGCAAGGGCGTGCTGCTGGTCTCCTCGGTGGCCGAGGCGGCCGGCTGGCTCGCCCACGGTGAGGTGCTGCTGGCCGAGGAGCGGGTCGCGTTCCGCCGCGAGCTGGCGGCCCTGGTCGCCCGCAGTCCCTCCGGGCAGGCTGCGGCGTGGCCGGTGGTGACGACCCTGCAGGTGGACGGCGTCTGCCGGGAGGTGATCGCACCCGCGCCCGAGCTGGACGCCGCCCTCGCGGCGTCCGCGACCGGGATCGCGCTGCGGATCGCCGGCGAACTGGGCGTGGTCGGGGTGCTCGCGGTGGAGATGTTCGAGACGCTGGGCGCGGACGGGCGGCCGGCGGTGCTGGTGAACGAGTTGGCGATGCGCCCGCACAACAGTGGGCACTGGACCATCGAGGGCGCGGTGACCAGCCAGTTCGAGCAGCACCTGCGCGCCGTGCTCGACCTGCCGCTGGGGGACCCGCGGGCCCGGCAGCGCTGGTCGGTGATGGTCAACGTGCTCGGCGGGCGGTACCCCGACCTCTACCGCTCCTACCTGCATGTGATGGCGCGCGATCCCGGGCTCAAGGTGCACATGTACGGCAAGGGAGTGCGGCCCGGGCGCAAGATCGGGCATGTCACCGTGTGCGGCGACGACCTGGACGACGCGCTCGCCCGGGCCCGGCACGCGGCGGATTTCATCACCGGAGTCATCGACGAGTGAGGGGTTGGCCATGCCGGAACCGGTTGTGGGAGTCGTGATGGGGTCGGACTCGGACTGGCCCGTGCTGGAGGAGGCGGTCAAGGTCCTCGACGAGTTCGGGGTGCCCTACGAGGCCGATGTGGTCTCGGCGCACCGGATGCCCCATCACATGATCGACTACGGCACGCAGGCCCACGACCGGGGCCTGCGAGTGATCATCGCCGGGGCCGGGGGAGCGGCGCACCTGCCCGGGATGCTGGCCGCGGTGACGCCGCTGCCGGTGATCGGGGTCCCGGTGGCGCTGCGCCACCTCGACGGGATGGACTCGCTGCTGTCGATCGTGCAGATGCCGGCCGGGGTCCCGGTGGCCACGGTGTCGGTGGGTGGCGGGCGCAACGCCGGGCTGCTCGCCGTCCGGATCCTCGCCGCCGGCTACTCCGGCTCCGCCGGTGAGGAGGACGAGGCGATGCGGCTGCAGGAGGCGATGCTCGGGTTCCAGGACCGGTTGCGCCTGGAGGCCGTGGCCAAGGGTGAACGGCTGCGCGGCCGGCGGGGCGGCACCACCCTGGGCTTCGGCGTCACCCGCTCCGACACCTGACCGCCGGGTCCCGCGCCGGATCGCCTGCTGGGTGGTGACCCAGCAGGCGACCCACCCCCTGGGCGACAGGGGTGCGGCTACTCGCCGTCCAGGCGCAGCACGATCGTGGCGCCGGACGATGCGGCCTGGATCATGCGCAGCTGGGCCAGCGCCGGGTGGTTGTCGAGCAGCGTGGCGGCGTTGGCCATCGAGCGCAGCGCCGCCGTCTCGGCCCGCGCCTGCTCCAGCTGGATCGCCGCCCGCTGCCGGGCGGTGACCAGCTCCATTGCCGCCGAACGGATCTCGGCCGGGAGCAGCACGTCCTTGACCACCACCGCGGTCACCGTCAGGCCCACCGTGGCGGCGACGCCGTCCACCCGCTCGGTGAGCTCGGCGAGCGGCAGCCGGGTGCCGCGCCGGGTCAGCTCCTCGGCGGTCAGCACCGAGAGTTCCTCCCGCAGGGCCAGCTGGGCAGCGAGGTACACCACGGCCTGCGGGTCCTGAGCCAGCTCGACGTAGGCCCGCGGGTCGGCGACGGCGCAGCGCAGGGTCGCCGAGACCCGCACCGGGACCGCGTCGGCGGCCGGGACCTCCTGCGGCGCCAGCGGGACCAGCCGTTCGCGCAGGTCGACGAGCACGTGCCGGGCACCGATCCGGAGGTGGTGCCGACCGGAGGGGAGGACCCGGTCGAACGCCCCGCGCACGTAGCGGACCGCGGCGTGCCGCGGTGCGACGGTCATGGTGAACATCGATGGACCTCCTTCGTGACGACGACGTGCGGGGATGAGGGTGATGCCGCCGGCCGGGCGGCGTGCGGTCGCGGGGCCGAACCCGCCGAACCGGCCGGGATCGGCCGCAGGGCGAACACACACCCGGTGCCCGGTCGGCGGCACCGGTGAGAGGAGTTGAACCTCAGGCCTGTGCAGGGCCACCCGTGCCTTCTGCGGCAGCGGCGACGAGTGAATACGCAGAACCTCTCCGTCACAACGGTTTCGGCTGCTCCTCACCGCCTGAGCGAGGATGTCAGCCGCCGGGTCGTCGCCGCCACGCCTTTTCCCGTGGCGAAGGATGAGCGGTCGCCCCGACGGCCTAGGGTGAACACATGGGGTGGTGGTCCAGGTATCGCCGGTGGTGGGCGGGCGACGCACGCACGATGTACGCGGGCGGCCGTCCCGGGCCACGGGCCAAGCGGCTGAATGCGTTCTGGGCCAGGGCGGCGCGGCTCGGTCTCGGTGGCGATCGGCTGGTCACGCTGGAGGTGATCGGGCGGACGTCGGGGCGGCCGATCTCCGTGCCGTTGATGCCCGCACGGGTGGACGGCGTGCTGTATCTCGGATCGATGCTCGGCGAGGGGGCCAACTGGGTGCGCAACGTGCGCGCCGCCGGTGGTCATGCCGTGCTTCACCACGCAGGGCGTCACGAGCGGGTGGTCCTGGCCGAGGTGCCCGTGGACCAGCGAGCGCCGCTGATCAGGGCGTTCCTCGATGCCGCCCCCGGCGCCCGTCCGCATGTGCCGGTGGATCGCAACGCCCCGCTGCACCAGATCGCGGCCGTTGCGGATCAGATCCCGATCTTCCGGGTGGAGCGCCGGTCGTAGGAACTCAGGTGGCCTGAGCCCTGGCAACGGCGCGAATGGTGTCGATGTCGTTCTTCGCCATCGCCGCGAACAGCTTCAGGGCCTGCACCCTGTCCCACTGGACGGCCTCCCCGGCCGGCGTCTGCAGCGAGGCGTTCGCGATCGGCACCGTCATCCGCACCCCGTCGCCGCCGGAGACCGCGCGCATCCCCAGCACGAACCGGCCCACGCCCCACGGCGTGGTGCCCGAGTCGACGGTCAGCGCCCTGCCGCCGGCCACCGCCGCCGGCCCGGCCCGCCAGGGCAGACCGAGCACGGACGGGGAGAGGGTCTTGGCCGCGATCGCGGCCAGCACCTCGCGTTGGCGCTCCACCCGGCCGAGGTCACCGCGCGGGTCGCTGTACCGGGCGCGGGCGTAGCCGAGCGCGGTCGGGCCGTCCATCGTCTGGCAGCCCTTGGGCACGTCGATGTGCGCCTTGGCGTCCTTGATCGCCACCTTGGGACAGATCCGCACGCCGCCGACCGCGTCGACGACTCCGGCGAAGCCGCCGAGCCCGGTCATCACGAAGTCGTCGATCCGCAGCCCGGTGGCCTGCTCCACGGTCTGCACCAGCAGTCTCGGGCCGCCGTAGGAGAACGCTGCGTTGATCTTGTCCTTGCCGTGGCCCGGGATGGTGACGTAGGAGTCCCGGGGGATGCTCACCAGCACCGCCGGCCCCGTCGCGGTCAGGTGCAGCAGCATGATCGTGTCGGTGCGCACCCCGGTGGCCTGGCCGGTGCCCAGCCGGGCCCGCTCCTCGCGGGAGAGGTCCTCGCGGCTGTCGCTGCCGATCACCAGGTAGGTGGTGCCGCCGGTGTCCTTGGCCCGCCCGGAGGGCGGGAAGGCATCGACCTTCCCCAGGCTGAACCAGGCCAGGCCGCCGATCACGATCGGGTAGAGGATCAGCAGCAGGACCACCCAGCGCAGCAGTCGTGGACGGCGCCGCCGCTTGCCCTTGTCCGGCAGGCCGAACGGTGCGTCCGGGGCGCTGCCTCCGACCGGCGGACCGTCCACCCGGGTGCCGGACGGCGTCACGCTCGACCGGGCGGACGTGGTTCCGTCCGGACCGGGAGGGGGCGGCGGCGTCCAGCTGCGCGGCGCAGCCGGACCCGACACCGTCATCACGGGTGGGTCCGTGGAGGCTCCGCGCAGCCGGAAGCCCGGCCGCGCCCGGTAGACCGTGCCGTCGCGCTGGGGGTCGGGGGCGCGCCCACGACGGAACCGGAACCTCACCCGTCCAGTGTGCACCGTTCAGCCGATCATGCCCGACCGGTGCGCGAGGGCGGGGTGGTTCCGGCCCTTGGCGATGCGCCGCAACCGCTTCGCGGGCCGAGCGCGGCGGGTGCGGTCGGCCTCGCCGATCAGGTCGGCGAGCCGCTCGTGGTGGAGGTCGGACAGCATCTGGAACGGAATGTGTGTCATACCTCGAGCGTGCGGCCACGGCGTGCCGGCCCACATCGGCACGATGCCGTATCCCGGGGCCCCGGCCGGTGCGGACCTCGGCTGAGGTACCTCAGCCGATCCCGAACCGGGGGGCCTCGATCTTCGGGCAGGTGTCCATCACGACGTCCAGCCCGGCGGCCGCGGCCCGTGCGGCGGCGTCCTGGTCGACCACGCCCAGCTGCAGCCAGACCGCCTTGGCGCCGACCGCGATCGCCTCGTCGACCACGGCGCCGGCCAACTCGCTGCGCACGAAGACGTCGACCACATCGATCGGGCCGGGGACCTGCGCCAGGGTGGCGTACCCGGTGGCGCGGTGCACGGCCTCAGCCTTCGGGTGCACCGGTACGATCGGCATCCCCAGGCGCTGCAGGTAGGCGGCGATCCCGTAGGCGACCCGGGTGGGGTTCTGGGACAGCCCGACGATCGCCCAGCGTCCGGGTGTGGAGAGCAGGCGCCGGACGACGTCCGGGTCGTTGCGGTGTGGGGTGACGATCTGGCTCACCGGGTCAGTGTCGCACCGTCGTGGCCGCCCCCGCATCGGTAGCGTGTGGCGCATGACGTGGCTGGTCACCGGCGGTGCCGGGTACATCGGGGCGCATGTCGCCCGCCGCCTGCGCTCCTCGGGGCGGGACGTGGTGGTGCTGGACGACCTGTCCAGCGGGCACCGGGACTTCGTGGCCGAGGACGTGCGGTTCGTCGAGGGGTCGGTGGTCGACCCGGCGGCCGTCGACGAGGCGATCACCGGGGCCGGCGAGCCCGTGCTCGGCGTCGTCCACCTGGCCGGGTTCAAGTACGCGGGGGTGAGCGTCGAGCGTCCGCTGCACACGTACACCCAGAACGTCACCGGCATGCAGGTGCTGCTGGACCGCCTGGTGGCGCATGGGGTCCCACGGTTGGTGTTCTCCTCCAGCGCGGCGACGTTCGGCACTCCGGACGTCGAGCTGGTCACCGAGACCACGCCCACCAGACCCGAGTCGCCGTACGGGGAGAGCAAGCTGATCGGGGAGTGGCTGATCCGCGATGTGGCCCGGGTGAGCGATCTGAGGCACACCTCGTTGCGCTACTTCAACGTGGTGGGGTCGGGGTACGACGACATCTACGACTCCAGCCCGCACAATCTGTTCCCGCTGGTGCTCGCGGCGCTGACCGAGGGCCGGACCCCGACCGTCAACGGCACCGACTACCCCACCCCCGACGGCTCCTGCGTGCGTGACTACGTGCACGTGGACGACCTGGCCCTGGCCCACGTGGCCGCGGCCGAGGCACTGGAGGCCGGCACGGCGCTGGAGCCGGTCTACAACCTGGGCAGTGGCGACGGCGTCTCGGTGCTGCAGATCATGGATGCGGTGCGCCGGGTGACCGGGATCGAGTTCACCCCAGAGCGACGCGATCGCCGGGCGGGTGACCCGGCCCGGATCGTGGCCACCGGGCAACTGGCGGCCCGCGACCTGGGCTGGACGATGCGGCACACCCTGGACGACATGGTGGCCAGCGCCTGGGCCGCCTGGCAGAAGGTCGGCGCAGCCCCGGCCTGACCCGCTGGGCCCGACGGATCAGGCGCGCGGTCGGCCGAGGGCGCGGTAGGTCCAGCCGGCGGCGCGCCAGCGGGCGGGGTCGAGGGCGTTGCGGCCGTCGAGGACCTGCCGGGTGCGCACGATCGCACCGAGGGCGACCGGGTCGAGGTCGCGGTACTCCTGCCATTCGGTGAGCAGCAGGACGACGTCGGCGCCCGTGCACGCCTCCTGCGCGGTGGCGGCGTAGTGCAGCTGGGGCCAGGACCGGCGGGCGTTGTCGACCGCGGTCGGGTCGGTGACCACGACCTCGGCGCCCTGGAGCTGGATCTGCGCGGCGACATTGAGGGCGGGGGAGTCGCGGATGTCGTCGCTCTGCGGCTTGAACGCGGCCCCGAGCACGGCGACCTTGTGCCCGAGGAAGGAGCCGCCGACCACATCCCGGGCCAGTTCGACCATCCGGATCCGGCGGCGCATGTTGATCGCGTCGACCTCGCGCAGGAAGGTCAGCGCCTGGTCGGCGCCGAGCTCCCCGGCCCGGGCCATGAACGCCCGGATGTCCTTGGGCAGGCACCCCCCACCGAAGCCGAGGCCGGCGCCGAGGAACTTCGGCCCGATCCGTTCGTCGTGCCCGATCGCCTCGGCCAGCAGGGCGACGTCCGCCCCCGCCGCCTCGCAGACCTCCGCCATGGCGTTGATGAAGGAGATCTTCGTGGCCAGGAACGCGTTCGCGGCGGTCTTGACCAGCTCAGCGGTCTGGTAGTCCATCGTGATCATCGGTACCCCGGCGCCGATCGCGGTGGCGTAGACCGCGTCGAGCAGTGCACGGGCTGCGGCGGCGTCGTCCGGGTCGGCGGGCAGCCCGTACACGATCCGGTCCGGGTGCTGGGTGTCGGCCACCGCGTGCCCCTCGCGCAGGAATTCGGGGTTCCAGGCGAGCAGGGCCCCGGGCGCCTTGTCGCAGATCAGCTCGGCCAGGCGGGCCGCGGTGCCGACCGGGACGGTCGACTTGCCGACCACCAGATCCCCGGGCCGCAGCACCGGCAGCAGCGCGGTGACCGCGGCGTCGACGTAACTGGTGTCGGCCGCGAACTCTCCGCTGCGCTGGGGGGTGCCGACGCAGACGAAGTGCACCATCGGCCCGGTGTCCGGGCCGGTCGGGGCGAGCGCGGAGCTGTCCGTGGTGAACCGCAGCCTCCCCGAGTCTGCGGCCCGGGTCAGCAGGTCGGGCAGACCCGGCTCGAAGAACGGTGGACGCCCGGCGGCGAGGTCACGCACCTTGGCGGCGTCGACGTCCAGACCGACCACCTCGTGGCCCAGGTCGGCCATGCAGGCCGCGTGCACCGCTCCGAGGTATCCGCACCCGACCACCGATATCCGCACGGCCCGAGGCTACCGCCGGGGCGGAGGTGGAGGGCCGGGTTGTCCGGTTCGCCGCGCCTCTTCCGCTCCTGCGCTCAAGAATCGTGCGGCGGGCGCCGATATCCGTCGCAGGCGACGCCGCAGGGGCGTTCGACATCGTCCGGATCGGGGGACCCTTCGACATGGCACGACGCCCTCCGGCCGAGACGCCCGAGCGGTGGACCCGCCGCCGGGTGGCCGGCCTGTCCGTGCGCGCCGCGACGCTCGGCGTCCCCTTCGGCTTCGGGTTGGGCACGATCGTCCTCCTCGGAGGGGTCGTGCCGGCGCCGGAGGGTGCGCTCGGCGTCGTGCGGAACGTCGCGATCCTGGCGCTCAGCTGGCTGGTCATGGCCCTGGTGCACCGGGCGCTGCACCGGTTGCTGCCCCTGGCGGCACTGCTCGAGATGTCCCTCGTGTTCCCCGACCATGCCCCGTCGCGGCTGCAACTGGCTCGCCGGGTGGCCAGCCGCCGGGACCTCGACGACCTGCTCGCCGGGCGGACCGCCGACGCGCACGAGAGCACCCAGGAGGCGGCCGAGCGCATCCTCGCCCTGGTCGGGGCGCTGTCCGAGCACGACCGGGGCACCCGCGGGCACTCCGAGCGGGTCCGGGTGCTGAGTGACCTGATCGCCGCGCGGATGGGCCTGTCCGAGCGGGACCGTGACCGGTTGCGCTGGGCCGCCCTGCTGCACGACATCGGCAAGCTGCAGGTGCCCGCCGTCATCCTGAACAAGCCGGCCAGGCCCTCGGCCCGGGAATGGGAGGTGCTGCGCCGCCATCCCGATCACGGCGATCAGATGGTCGCCCCGCTGCGGAGCTGGCTCGGGGGCTGGGGTGACGTGGTCGTGCAGCATCACGAGAAGTGGGACGGCAGCGGCTACCCCTACGGACTGTCCGGCGCCCAGATCTGTCTCGGGGCGCGCATCGTCGCCGTCGCCGACGCCTTCGACGTGATGACCGCCGTCCGTGCGTACAAGAAGGCGGTCGGGCGCGCCGCTGCGCTGCGTGAGCTGGTGGCGCACAGCGGCACCCAGTTCGACCCGGCCGTCGTCCGGGCGTTGATCACCGTTCCGCAGCAACGGGTGCTGTTCGCGATGGGCCCGGCGGCGTGGCTGACCGGCCTGCCGTTCCTGGGCCAGGGGCAGATGGCCATGGCCGGTGCGCTGACCGGCAAGGCAGGCATGGCGGTCGGGGCGGTGGCCCTGACCGGGACCGCGGTGCTGACCCCCCTGGAGGGCAGCCTGCCGGTGCCGGTGCCGGTTGGGGCCCGGGTCGACCAGGCACGTCACCTCGGTGCGGAGGGAGCGACCTCCCAGGCGACTTCCGGGGCGACTTCCGGGGCGACTTCCGGGGCGACTTCCGGGGCGACTTCCGGGGCGACCTCCGGGGCGGCCTCCGGGGCGGCCTCAGCGGCGGCCTCCGGGGCGCCGACGTCGGGCGGCCGGGTCGAGCCCACCCCCAGCC
>JBAPWU010000136.1:0-35133 GCA_049283855.1 Kineosporiaceae bacterium | reverse complement strand
GACCGGGGCAGGTCACCTCCAGCGCCGAGGAACGGCCGGGCTCGGTGAGCGAGCCGTGGGCCAGGAACGCGCCGCGCCAGGCGGCCTCGGCGTCGCAGGTCGCTCCCGAGACGACCTGTGGGGGCAGTCCGCGGACGGGCCGGCCACGGGTGTCCAGCAGCCCGGTCTGGCGGGCCAGGGATTCACCGTCGCGCACCACCCGGACCACGTATCGGCTGCCGCGGCGCAGGCCGCCGGGGGCGAGCACGATCACGTCGCTGGCGTGCCCGTAGACCTCCGCGATGTCCTTGCGCAGGCGCCTGGCGGCGTTGCCGGTGTCCAGCTCGGCCTCGACCACGATCCGCCCACTGACGATGTGCAGCCCGCCGGCGAACCGCAACGTGGCCGACACCTCTGCCTTGCGGCAGCACGGCTTGGTCACGGGGAGCCGGCTGAGCTCGTCCTTCACCAGGGCGGTCAAAGCCATGGCCGACATCCTGCCATCGCGCCTCGGCCGCGATGTGCCAGTCGCCAGTCCCAAACGACGATCCTCACGCTCCCCCGTTCGGACGAGTGCGCTCACCCGACACGTCCCCTCGTCACGTCGCCGACGACACCGGCGAGCACGTCACGGTACGCCGCCGCCAGGCGCAGCGCATCGTGCCGGGCGGTTCCGTCGCCGAGGCCGACCTGTCGCATCACCAGGCGCGCGCCCAGGCGCTCGGCCACGTCGCCCACGGCGTCGGCGTCCTCGACCGCCGACGGGTCGGCCAGCACCACGTCGATCCGCAGCCCCGGGGCGTGGGCGGCCAGGACCTCCAGATGCCCCTGGGCGCTGAGGCCGTCGGTCTCGGCCTGGGCGCTGAGGTTCATCGTCACGCACCGTCGTGCGGGCGTGCTGTGCAGGGCCTCGGCCAGCTCGGGGACCATCAGGTGCGGGATCACGCTGGTGAACCACGAGCCGGGCCCGAGCACGACCCAGTCCGCCGCCCGGACCGCCTCGATCGCCTCGGCGCAGGCGGGAGGCTGCGCGGGCAGCAGGTGCACCTCGACCACGTGCCCGGTCGTCGTGGCGACGGCGACCTGCCCGCGCACCGTGCGGACGGCGTCCGGCTCGGTGAGGTCCAGACCGCGCACCGAGGCCTCGATGTCGAGCGGGACGGCGGCCATCGGCAACACCCGGCCACGCGCGCCGAGCAGCCGGCCGACCCAGTCCAGGCCCGCCACCGGGTCACCGAGGAGTTGCCACAGGGTGACGATCAGGAGGTTGCCCAGGGAGTGGTTGTCCATCGGACCGTGGCTGTGGAAGCGGTGCTGCAGCACGTCGCGCCACAGCCGGCCCCACTCGCCGTCCTCACACAGGGCCGACAGAGCCATCCGCAGGTCGCCGGGGGGCAGCACCCCGAACTCCCGGCGCAACCGGCCCGAGGAACCGCCGTCGTCGGCCACGGTGACCACTGCGGTGAGCCGATCGGTCAGGTGCCGCAGTGCTTGCAGCGAGGCGGCGAGGCCGTGACCCCCGCCCAGGGCCACGACCGCCGGGCCGCTCATTCGCGCCCCAGGTCCCGGTGCACCGTCGTGGCATGGACTCCCGCGTCGGTCAGCAGCCGGGCCAGCGCCTCGCTCATCGCCACCGAGCGGTGCTTGCCGCCGGTGCAGCCGATCGCCAGCGTGGCGTAGCGCTTGTTCTCCCGCGGGTACCCGGCGAGCACGGGTTCGAGCGCCTTCAGGTAGCTGTGCAGGAAGGTCAGCGCGCCGTCCTGCGCCATCACGTACTCGCTCACCGAGGCGTCCAGGCCGGTGCGCGGGCGCAGCTCGGGAATCCAGAACGGGTTCGGCAGGAAGCGCACGTCGGCGACGTGATCGGCGTCCAGCGGCAACCCGTACTTGAATCCGAAGGACATCACGGTCAGACGCAGGGCCGGCCCCCCGGCGTCCCCGAACGCCTGGGCCACCTTGGCCGAGAGCTGGTGCACGTTCAGGTGCGAGGTGTCGATCACGGTGTCGGCCCGGCCGCGCAGCTCCTCGAGCATGACGCGCTCGCGCTGGATCCCGTCGAGCAGCCGCCCCTCCCCCTGCAGCGGGTGCGGGCGGCGCACCGATTCGAACCGGCGGACCAGAGCCTCGTCGGCGGCGTCGAGGTACAGCAGCCGGTGACCGATCCCCCGCCGGTGCAGCTCGGCGAGCGCCTGGTTGAGCGCGGAGAAGAACGAGCGGCCGCGGACGTCGACCGCCACCGCCAGGTGCGCCACCTCCGGCCCGGAGCCGCTGACCAGGTCGACCAGGGAGGAGATCAACGCCGGAGGGAGGTTGTCGACCAGGTACCAGCCCAGGTCCTCGAGCACCTTGCCCGCCGTCGACCGCCCCGCTCCGGACATGCCGGTGATGACCAGCAGTTCCCGGCTGCCCTGCCCGGTTGGGTTGTCAGTCAAGGATCTCTCCCGTAGCCGCGTCGAACGCCTGCCCCCGCGATCCGGCCCCCGGTGCCCCCGCTCCCAGCGCTGCCACCACCGATGCTGCCACGCCCGGACCGATGCCGGGCACCGAAGCGATCTGGGCGACGTCGGCGTCGCGCAACCGTTGCACGGAACCGAACGCACCGAGCAGGGCACGCTTGCGGGCCGGCCCGAGGCCCGGCACGGCATCCAGCTCGCTGGCGGTCATCGCCTTGCTGCGGCGCTGGCGGTGATGGGCGATGGCGAACCGGTGGGCCTCGTCGCGCACCCTCTGCAGCAGGAACAACCCCTGGCTGCTGCGCGGCAGGACGACGGGCAGGTCCTGGTCGGGCAACCAGACCTCCTCCAGCCGTTTGGCCAGACCGCACAGGGCCACGTCGTCCACGCCGAGCTCGGTCAGGGCCCGGGCCGCGGCGGCGACCTGCGGCTGGCCGCCATCGACCACCACCAGGTTCGGCGGGTAGGCGAACCGCTTCGGCCGGCCCTCGTCCGCCGGACGGTCCAGGTCCGGGTCCGGGTCCGCGTCGGGGCCGGCGTCGGGGTCGGGGTCGGGGTCGGACATCCCTGCACGGTCGTCCAGGTAGCGCCGGAAGCGGCGCGTGATCACTTCGTGGATGGCTGCCACGTCGTCGCTGCCGCCCTCACCACGGATGGTGAACCGCCGGTACTCACCCTTGCGCGCAAGACCGTCCTCGAAGACCACCATCGAGGCGACCACATGCTGGCCGGCGATGTTGGAGACGTCGTAGCACTCGATCCGCAGCGGGGCCTCGGCGAGGCCGAGTGCGTCCTGGATCTCCTGCAGCGCCACGCTACGAGTGGTCAGGTCACCCGCCCGCCGGGTCTTGTGCAGGGTGAGGGCCGCAGCGGCGTTGCGCTCCACCGTGCTCATCAGTGCTCGCTTGTCGCCGCGCTGCGGGACCCGGATCCCGACCCGGCTGCCCCGCATCCCGGTCAGCCACAGCTCGAGCTCGGTGAGCTGCACCGGCTCGGTCGGCACCAGGACCTCGCGCGGCACCCCCTGCGCGGAGACGTCGCCGTAGACCTGGACCAGCAGATCATCGACCAGGTCGGCGGTGGTCACGTCCTCGACCTTCTCCACCACCCAGCCGCGCTGGCCGCGGACCCGGCCGTCGCGGACATGGAAGACCTGGACGGCGGCCTCGAGGTCGTCCTCGGCGAGGGCGAACACGTCGGCGTCGGTGCCGTCGGGCAGGACCACCGCGCTGCGCTCCAGGGCCCTGGTCAACGCGGCGATGTCGTCGCGCAACCGACCTGCCCGCTCGAACTCGAGCGCGTCCGAGGCCTGGCGCATCTCACGTTCGAGCCGGCGGACGAACCGCTGGGTCTGGCCGGCCATGAAGTCGCAGAAGTCCTCGGCGAGCTCGCGGTGCGCCTGGGCATCCACCGCGCCCACGCACGGCGCCGAGCACTTGTCGATGTAGCCGAGCAGGCACGGGCGCCCGACCTGCCGGGCGCGGGTGAAGACGCCGTTGCTGCAGGTGCGCACCGGGAAGACCCGAAGCAGCAGGTCCACGGTCTCCCGGATCGCCCAGGCGTGCGCGTAGGGCCCGAAGTAGCGGGTGCCCTTGCGCTTGGCGCCCCGCATCACCTGTACCCGCGGATACTCCTCGCCCATGGTCACGGCGAGGTAGGGGTAGGACTTGTCGTCGCGGTAGCGGATGTTGAACCGCGGGTCGTACTCCTTGATCCAGGAGTACTCGAGCTGCAGCGCCTCGACCTCGGTGGTGACCACCGTCCAGTCCACGGCGGCCGCGGTGGTCACCATCGACTGGGTGCGCGGGTGCAGCGACGCGAGGTCGGCGAAGTAGGACGTCAGCCGTTGGCGCAGGTTCTTCGCCTTGCCGACGTAGACGACCCGGCCGTGTTCGTCCCGGAACCGGTAGACCCCGGGCGCGTCAGGGATCTCCCCGACCTTGGGCCGGTAGGTCGAGGGGTCAGACACGGACCCGGGCCCGGCTGCGCCGCGCCTTAGCCGGCGTGGCGACGTCGACCGGGACGTGCCCCCGACCGGCGAGCACGGGGGCGAGGAAGCGACCCGTGTGGCTGGCCGGCATGGCGGCCACCTGCTCCGGCGTGCCCTCGGCGACCACCAGGCCACCCCCGGAGCCGCCCTCGGGCCCGAGGTCGACGATCCAGTCCGCGGTCTTGATCACGTCGAGGTTGTGTTCGATCACCAGCACGCTGTTTCCCTTGTCCACCAGCCCCTGCAGCACCCCGAGGAGCTTGCGGATGTCCTCGAAGTGCAGCCCGGTGGTGGGCTCGTCGAGGACGTAGACGGTGCGGCCGGTCGAGCGCTTCTGCAGCTCGCTGGCCAGCTTGACCCGTTGGGCCTCCCCGCCGGACAGCGTCGGTGCGCTCTGGCCGAGCCGCACGTAGCCGAGCCCGACCTGGGTCAGCGTGGTCATGTGCCGGGAGATCGCGGGGACGGCGGAGAAGAACTCCGCCGCCTCCTCGATCGGCATGTCGAGCACGTCGGCGATGGTCTTGCCCTTGAAGTGCACCTCGAGCGTCTCCCGGTTGTACCGGGCGCCGTGGCAGACCTCGCACGGGACGTACACGTCGGGCAGGAAGTTCATCTCGATCTTGATCGTGCCGTCACCGGAACACGCCTCGCAGCGCCCGCCCTTGACGTTGAACGAGAACCGGCCCGGCTGATAGCCGCGCACCTTGGCCTCGGTGGTCTGCGCGAACAGCTTGCGGACGTGATCGAACACGCCGGTGTAGGTGGCGGGGTTCGAGCGGGGTGTGCGGCCGATCGGGCTCTGGTCGACGTGCACGACCTTGTCGAGGTGTTCGAGCCCGGTGACGCTCTTGTGCCGGCCCGGCACCTGCCGGGCTCCGTTGAGCTTGTTCGCCAGCACCGTGTAGAGGATGTCGTTGACCAGGGTGGACTTGCCCGAGCCGCTCACCCCGGTCACCGCGACCAGGCAGCCCAGCGGGAAGGACACGTCGATTCCGGCCAGGTTGTGCTCGCGGGCGCCGAGCACCGTCACCCGGCGGGCCGGGTCGGCCGGGCGGCGCACGGCAGGGACGGCGATCTCACGCCGTCCGGACAGGTACTGCCCGGTGAGGGAGTCGGGGTGGGTCAACAGGTCGGCCACCGACCCGGAGTGGACCACCTGGCCGCCGTGCTCGCCCGCACCGGGGCCGATGTCCACCGCCCAGTCGCTGGCCCGGATGGTGTCCTCGTCGTGCTCGACCACGATCAGGGTGTTCCCGAGGTCGCGGAGCCGGGTGAGGGTCTCGATCAGGCGCCGGTTGTCGCGCTGGTGCAGGCCGATGCTCGGCTCGTCGAGCACGTAGAGCACCCCGACCAGCCCGGACCCGATCTGGGTGGCCAGGCGGATGCGCTGGGCCTCCCCCCCGGACAGGGTGCCGGCGGCGCGGTCGAGGGAGAGGTAGTCGAGGCCGACGTCGAGCAGGAAGCCGAGCCGGGCCTGGATCTCCTTCAGCACCCGCTCACCGATCTGCCGCTCGCGCGCGGTCAGGTCGAGGTCGGAGAGGAACTCGGCCGCCCCGCGGATCGGCATCCGGCAGACCTCGGCGATGGACACCCCGCCGACCAGGACCGCGAGGGACTCGGGCCTGAGCCGGGCCCCGTGGCAGGCGGGGCAGGGGATCTGACGCATGTAGCCCTCGTAGCGCTCGCGGCTCCAGTCCGAGTCGGTCTCGGAGTGGCGACGCTGCACGAACGAGACCGCACCCTCGAAGCCGGTGGAGTACGAGCGCTCCCGGCCGTAGCGGTTCTTGAACTTCACGTGCACCTTGTGGTCCTGCCCGTGCAGCAGCGCCTGCTTGGCGCGCTGGGGCAGGGCCCGCCACGGCACATCGACCGAGAAGCCGAGGTCCTCGCCGAGCGCGGTCATCAGCCGCAGGAAGTAGTCGGCCGACCCCTGGGTCCACGGAGCGATGGCGCCCTCCGCGAGGGTGAGGTCCTCGTCCGGCACGATCAGGTCGGGATCGACCTCCAGCCGGGTGCCGATGCCCGTGCACTCCGGGCAGGCGCCGTAGGGGTTGTTGAACGAGAAGGTGCGCGGCTCGACCTCGAAGGAACTCAGGGCGTGGTCGTTCGGGCAGGCCATCTTCTCGCTGAACCGGCGCTCCCGATCGGGTGAGCCCTCCGGCTCGTCGACCAGGTCGATGGTGAGGATCCCGCCGGCGAGCTCCAGCGCGGTCTCCACCGAGTCGGTCAGCCGGCGCTTGGCCGAGGCCTTGGCCACCAGCCGGTCGATCACGACGTCGATGGTGTGCTTGAGCTTCTTCTCCAACTGGGGCGGTTCGGCCAGGGGGACGGTCTCGCCGTCGACCCGGGCCCGCGCGAAGCCCTTGCTCTGCAATTCGCGGAACAGCTCGGCGTACTCGCCCTTGCGATCGCGCACCACCGGGGCGAGGACCTGGAACCGGGTGCCCTCGGGCAGTTCGAGCAGCCGGTCGACGATCTGCTGCGGCGTCTGCCGCTGGATCGGCTCACCGCAGGTGGGACAGTGCGGACGGCCGGCCCGGGCCCAGAGCAGGCGCAGGTAGTCGTAGACCTCGGTGATCGTGCCCACCGTGGACCGCGGGTTGCGGTTGGTCGACTTCTGATCGATGGACACCGCGGGCGACAGACCCTCGATGAAGTCGACGTCGGGCTTGTCCATCTGCCCGAGGAACTGCCGGGCGTAGGCGGACAGGGACTCCACGTACCGGCGCTGGCCCTCGGCGAAGATCGTGTCGAACGCGAGCGAGGACTTCCCGGAGCCGGACAGCCCGGTGAACACGATCAGGGCGTCACGGGGCAGATCCAGGGAGACGTCCTTCAGGTTGTGCTCGCGCGCACCACGGACGATCAGACGGTCGGTCACGGTTCCTCATGCTAGGTGGGCCCACCGACAAGTCCCATCCGAGCAGTTCAGCGGGGTGCCGCGGCGCCGGGCGATGATGCCCCAGGGCGCAGGAAACGCGTCAGGAGCGGAGCCATCAGGCCCCGACAGGTGGACGATGGAAGCATCCAGTGAATCCACGTCAGGAGCGTGCTGCCATGTCCTCCACCATCACCGGACCCGCTGTTCTCGGCTGGCCGCGTGATCGCATCGCGATGCTGGCAGCCGTTGTCCTGCCGTTGGCCGTCGCCGCAGGATTGGCTCCGCTGCGTGACAGTTTCGCCAACACCGATGCCGCGCTGGTCCTGGTCCTCGTGGTGGTGGCCGTGGCGGCGAACGGATACCGGGCCGCGGGGATCCTCGCGTCGGTGATGGCTGGGGTCTGGTACGACTTCTTCCTCACCGAGCCCCAGGGCCGGTTCACCATTCACAACCGGGAGGACGTCGAAACCACCGTCCTGCTGCTCCTGGTCGGCCTCGCTGTCACGGAGATCGCCGTGTGGGGCCGCCGTCAGCACGCCGAAGCCAGCAGACAGGCCGGCTACATCGCCGGCATCCAGGACGCCATCGAGTCCGTGGCCGACGACGCATCGCCCACCGTGGTGATCGATCGTGTCCGCGACCAGTTGACCCGCCTGTTCTCGCTGCGTGAATGCCGATTCGACTACGGACGTGGTGTGGTCGGCGGCGACCACCCGCGACTGCTGAGCGACGGCCAGGTCGAGGTGTCCGGCACCATCTGCGATGTCGACCACCTGGGCATGCCGCTGGACCGCGACATCGAACTGCCGGTCAGGAGCGGTGCCACCTACCGTGGCCGGTTCCTGCTCAGCGCCACGGTCGACTCGCGCCCCTCGCTGACCCAGCGCATGGTGGCGGTCGCGCTGGCCGATCGGGTCGGAGCAGCTCTGGCCCAGCTGCCTGAGCAGTAGGGCCGAGCCCGAGCGCTACCCCTCCAGCACGTGCCGGCCCCAGTAGCCGCCCTCGGCGATTCCGGGGGGCACCGCGTACACGGCCGAGCCGATGTGGGTGATCCACTTGTTGAAGAGGTCCTTGCCGGCCAGCCGGCGCTGGACCGGCACGAACGCTGTGTCGGCGTCCGCCTGATAGGCCACGAAGAGCAGCCCCACATCGGCGCGGCCGGCGGCGTCCATCCCGTCGTCGTAGGAGAACGGACGGCGGAGCATCGTCTCCGCGGGGGTCTGCGCCTTGGCCAGCCGGATGTGGGCCAGGGGCTCGATCACCGGAAAGCCCTGCGCGTCCACGGCGGCCAGATCGGGCACGTCCGTCTCGACGGTCCCGGTCATCGGCGCCCCGGTGTCCAGCCGGCGGCCGATCACCTGCTCCTTGCCGGGGCGCTCGAACGCGTCCCAGGTCTCCAGGTTCATCGCGATCCGGCGCAGCACCAGCACGCTGCCGCCGGTGAACCAGCCGGGTTGCGTGGCCCAGACCGCGCGATCGAAGTCGGGCGTGCCGGCCACCGGGTTGACCGTGCCGTCCACCTGCCCCATCAGGTTGCGCGCCGTGCCGTTCTCGGTCGCGCCCCCTGCCGTGAAGCCCCGCTGGGCCCAGCGCACCGGGCCGAACGAGCGCGCGTCCTTGACCAGCATGCGCACCGCGTGCGCCATGGTGGTCGGGTTGTCGGTGCACACCTGCAGCAGGAGATCGCTCTGCCCCCAACGGCTCTGGAGCTTGTCACCGGGGAAGGCCGGGAGATCGCGCACCGATGGGGGTCGGTCTGCGGAGACTCCCGCCAGGTCGAACAGCCGCGGGCCGAACCCGGCCGTGACGGTCAGCCGGGCCGCCGCAAGGGCCAGTTCCGGTTCGGTGTCGCCGAGTGCCGGCCGGCCCTGGGTGAGCCGCGCCGCGTCGTCCGCCAGGAGCCGGAGCATGCGCACGATCTGCTCCCGCCCGGTGCCCTCGGCCAGGTCGAGGCCGATGAAGGTGCCGAAGGACTGCGGCCTGGTGGCGATCCCGGCCTGGTGCTCGCCATAGAACGGCTCGACGACCGCCGAGGACGTGCCGGGGGCGCCGGACGAAGCCGACGTGGACGAGGCGGACGACGAGGGGGGGCCGGCCGCCGCGAGCCCGAGGCCCGCGGCGACCGCCCCGCCGACTGCTGCCGCCGTGGTTCCGGCGAGCAGCTCCCGACGAGAGATCTCACTCATGACGAGGCGCCACCTGACATGCCCTCGATCGAGGCCGTCCCCGAGGGCTTGTAGCTCTCGTTGCCGGCGGCGAACTCCTTGGCGATCCCGCTCACGGTCGCCGTCGAGCCGTCGCTCAGCTTCAGCGTCACCGTGACCTTGTCGCCTGGCTTGATGGCCTGCTTGAGGCTCATCAGCATCACGTGATCGTGACCCGGGGCGAGCGGGTGCTCTCCCCCGGCCGGGATCACGAAGCCGCCGGCCTTGGGCTGCATCTTCGACACCCCGTCGACCATCACCACTTCGTGCATCTCGATCATGCCGGCAACCTCGCTCGAGCCACCGACGATGGTGATCTCCTTGCCGGTGGTGTTCTTCACGGTGCCGAACATGGCGGTCGTCCCGGACGGTGCGGCTTTGACCCAGGCATCGGACAGGGTCACGGCGGCGGCTGCCGCGGGTGCGCTGGTGGCGCCGGTGGACGCCGACGAACCGGTCGTGGCCGTGTCGGTCGAGCTGCCGCATCCGGCCACCGCGAGCAGGCCGACGAGAGGCAGAGCGAAGCGAACGGACGTGTAACCCTTCATGAAGCGGTACTCCTTCAGGCGTGCTCGAGCACGCCGAGAACACGCGTCACCGTGACGCGTCATCGGATGGGGTCAGCTGGAGGCCGACCGTCCGGGAGGGCCGCGCAGGCTCGGGCCGCCGCTCAGCGCGGCCGGCGCCGCCGGCCACCACACCCGAGCGGAGGACAGCCGGGGCGGGCCGGGGTGAGCGGGGGCCGGTGGGCCGAACCGCAGGTTCGGCCAGCCGAGCCACGCGAGCAGGAGCCGGACGGCGCGCTCGCCGTACCCGAGCAGGATCGCCGTGGTCACGGCGGCCAGGGCATGGGCGGTGAGCATGGTCGCCCCGCTGTGACCCCCGGAGTGACCCAGGTGCGGGTGCTGGCCGGTGCCGGCCAGGACCAGGTGCTGACCCAGTTGCACAGCGGTGAGCGTCGCGACGACCACCCACCACGGTCGGCGTCTCCAGCCCAGGGCCCCGATGGCCGTCAGGGACAGCACACCCGCCGAGCCCAGCACCGGTCGCGGGGTGGCGGCGAGCAGGGCGCCGAGGGTGCCGGCGGAGGCCACCGCGTGGGCCGTGCCGGTCAGGATCGTCGCCGTGACGCCGAGCGCGATCACGCGGACCCAGCGGCCCGCCCGATCCGCACCCGCCATGCCCGACAGGGTAGCGCCGCCGACGGAGCGGAGATCTGTCTCAGCTGAGGCATCGACCACGGTAGGCAGCAGCCCGGATCACTGACAGGCTGGGCGAAACGACCGATCGGAGGGGCCGCATGTCGTACACCGGAGCCGTGACGCCGGGCGGGCCGAGCGCCGTCCGCACCCTCGACGACGTGGTGATCCGCAAGGCCAGCGTGTCGGAGCAGGACAACAACGCCTACCTGCTCACCTGCCGCGCCAGCGGTCGGCAGCTGCTGATCGACGCCGCGGACGACGCCGCCCGACTCCTCGCGCTGGTCGCCGAGGGCGAGCAGGACGGCGGGCGGGGCCTGGCCGAGGTGCTCACCACGCACCAGCACTGGGACCATCACCGGGCGCTGGCCGCGGTGGTGGAGGCGACGGGTGCCGGAACCCTGGCCGGCGAGGCGGATGCCGACGCGATCTCGGTGACGACCGACCGGCGGGTGCGGCACGGCGACACCCTGGGCCTGGGTGACCTGCACCTCGACGTGATCGGTCTGCGCGGACACACCCCGGGCGCCGTCGCGCTCCTGCTGCGGGCGAAGGACGGCAGCGCCCACCTCTTCTCCGGGGACAGCCTGTTCCCGGGCGGGCCGGGCAAGACCGCCACCCCGGAGCACTTCGCCAGCCTGATGACCGACCTGGAGCGCCGGGTGTTCGACGCACTCCCCGACTCGACCTGGGTGTATCCCGGCCACGGCAACGACACCACCCTCGGGGCCGAGCGTGGTTCGCTGGGTGAGTGGTGGGCCCGGGGCTGGTGAGGCTCAGCCGTCGCGGCGGGCGCGGACACGGCTGGCCGCCAGGCTGGCCACCGTGGTCGCCGCCAGCACGGTGACGATCACCATCAACGAGACCCAGATCGGGATCTCCGGCGCCCATCCGACCGACCGTCCGCCGTTGATCCAGCCGAGCTCGTTCAGGTGCAGCGCCTCGAGCACCAGTTTGACCCCGATGAACCCGAGCACCAGGGCCAGCCCGACCGAGAGGTAGACCAGCCGGTCGAGCAGCCCGCCGAGCAGGAAGTACAGCTGGCGCAGTCCCATCAGGGCGAAGATCGTCGCCGTGAAGACGATGAACGGGTGCTTGGTCAGCCCGAAGATCGCCGGGATCGAGTCCAGGGCGAACAGCAGGTCGGTGGTGCCGATGGCCAGGAACACCAGGACCATCGGTGTCACCAGTCGGCGGTCACCGACCTGCACCAGGAGCTTTCGCCCGTCGAAGGTCGGCGCGAGCGGCAGCACCCGCCTGGCCCGGCGGATCAGGGCGTTCTCCTCGAAGTCGGCCTCGTCGGCCTCCCCGTGACGCACCAGTTGCACCGCCGTGTAGATCAGGAACGCGCCGAACAGGTAGAAGACCCAGCTGAACCGCTCGATCGCGGCCGCCCCGAGCACGATGAACCCGCCGCGCAGCACCAGGGACATGATGATCCCGACCATCAGCACTTCCTGCTGGTGGTGGCGGGGCACCGCGAACCGGCCCATGATCACCACGAAGACGAACAGGTTGTCCACGCTCAGGCTGTACTCGGTCAGCCACCCGGCGAGGAACTGCCCCGCCGGTTCGCTGCCCACCAGCAGGAGCAGCACGAGCGCGAAGAGCAGGGCGAGGGAGACGTAGAAGGCCACCCAGGCGGTGCATTCGCGCATCGTCGGAACATGCGGACGACGCGCCACGATCGCCAGGTCGAACAGCAGCATGAGCCCGAGCACCACGAACGTCGCGGACTGGAACCACATCGGGAGCTGCACAGGACCTCCGGGGCGAACGAACCCGACGAATGCTATCCCGCGGGTGGGCGGCCCGCTGACGTGCTGCCGGCCGCTCGCATGTCCCGCAACTCCTTCTTGAGGTCCTTGATCTCGTCGCGGAGCCGGGCCGCGAGCTCGAAGTGCAACTCGGCCGCCGCGGACTTCATCTGATCGGAGAGCTGCTGGATCAGGTCGGCGAGATCGATCGCGGGCAGGTTGCGCAGATCGGCCACGCGGTCACCGTGCCCGCGCATCTCCGGCACCGGGGCCTTGCCGCGGCTGCGTTGACGGCCACCACCGCCGAGCAGCTGCTCGGTGTCCTCGTCCTCGCGGGCGATGAGGTC
Organism: Kineosporiaceae bacterium; assembly: GCA_049283855.1. Taxonomy (GTDB): domain Bacteria; phylum Actinomycetota; class Actinomycetes; order Actinomycetales; family Kineosporiaceae; genus JADJPO01. The sequence continues at coordinate 22,323 of JBAPWU010000136.1, read as the reverse complement.
GGTGATGTCGGCGATCCGCTTGCGCAGCGGGGCGGGGTCGACCCCGCGCTCGGTGTTGTAGGCGACCTGCTTCTCACGCCGCCGGTTGGTCTCGTCGATCGCCTGCGCCATCGAGGGAGTGACCTTGTCGGCGTACATGTGCACCTCCCCCGACACGTGCCGGGCGGCCCGGCCGATCGTCTGGATCAGCGACTTGGCCGAACGCAGGAAGCCCTCCTTGTCGGCGTCGAGGATGGCCACCAGGGAGACCTCGGGCAGGTCGAGCCCCTCGCGCAGCAGGTTGATCCCCACCAGCACGTCGTAGTCGCCCTGGCGCAGCTCCCGCAGCAGTTCGACCCGGCGCAGGGTATCCACCTCCGAGTGCAGGTAGCGCACCCGCACCCCCTGGTCGAGGAGGTAGTCGGTGAGGTCCTCGGCCATCTTCTTGGTCAGCGTGGTGACCAGCACCCGCTCGTTGCGCCCGGCCCGCTCCCGGATCTGCCCGAGCAGATCGTCGATCTGACCCTTCGTCGGCTTGACCACCACGCGGGGGTCGATCAGCCCGGTCGGCCGGATGATCTGCTCGACCACCCCGTCGCCCCTGCCCAGCTCGTAGTCGCCGGGGGTCGCCGAGAGGTAGATCGTCTGCCCGATCCGCTCCAGGAACTCCTCCCACTTGAGCGGGCGGTTGTCCATCGCGCTGGGCAACCGGAACCCGTGGTCGACCAGGGTGCGCTTGCGCGACATGTCGCCCTCGTACATCGCACCGATCTGCGGCACGGTGACGTGCGACTCGTCGATCACCAGCAGGAAGTCCTCCGGGAAGTAGTCGAGCAGGGTGTTCGGCGCCGTGCCCGGCCCCCGCCCGTCGATGTGCCGGGAGTAGTTCTCGATGCCCGCGCACGCGCCGACCTGGCGCATCATCTCGATGTCGTGCTCGGTGCGCAGCCGCAGCCGCTGCGCCTCGAGCAGCTTGCCCTGGCGGTCGAGCTCGGCCAGCCGCTCGGCCAGCTCGGCCTCGATCCCGACCAGGGCCCGCTCCATCCGCTCCGGGCCGGCCACGTAGTGGGTGGCCGGGAAGACGTACATCTCCTCCTCCTCGCGGACCACCTCCCCGGTCACCGGGTGCAGGGTGTAGAGCCGGTCGATCTCGTCGCCGAACAGCTCGATCCGCAGGGCCAGCTCCTCGTACACCGGGATGATCTCGATCGTGTCGCCGCGCACCCGGAACGTGCCCCGGGTGAAGGCCAGATCGTTGCGGGTGTACTGCATCTGCACGAACCGGCGGAGCAGGTCGTCCCGCTCGACGTCCTGACCGACCTTGAGCCGAGCCATCCGGTCGACGTACTCCTGAGGGGTGCCCAGGCCGTAGATGCACGACACGGAGGCGACCACGACCACGTCGCGCCGGGTGAGCAGCGAGTTCGTCGCCGAGTGGCGTAGCCGCTCGACCTCCTCGTTGATCGAGGAGTCCTTCTCGATGTAGGTGTCGGTCTGCGGGACGTAGGCCTCGGGCTGGTAATAGTCGTAGTAGGAGACGAAGTACTCCACCGCGTTGTGCGGCATCAGTTCGCGGAACTCGTTGGCCAGCTGTGCCGCCAGGGTCTTGTTCGGGGCCAGCACCAGGGTCGGCCGCTGCACCTTCTCGATCAGCCAGGCCGTGGTCGCGGACTTCCCGGTGCCCGTCGCCCCGAGCAGGACGATGTCCCGCTCGCCGGCGTCGACCCGCCGGGCCAGTTGGTCGATCGCATCGGGCTGGTCGCCGCTGGGCTCGAAGTCGGCGACGACGAGGAACGGGGCGACGGTCCGCTGCAGGTCGGTGATCGGGCGCATGCTCACACCGTAAGCGCCACCACCGACAGGTCCATTCCGCACCCCGGATCGCAGGAGGTGTAGCGCTGCCCGAACACCGGCCCGCTCGCCCCGCCGACCCAGGCGTACCCCGCCCACTCGAGCTCGGGGCGGACGGCGTCCAGCTCGGCCCGCCCGGCGACCTGCACCTCGATCGTGTGCTCACCAGCGGGCTCCACCCGATGCGCCCGGTCCCCCAGCCGCCGCTGCAGCCGCGCGATCACCCGGGAGACGCCGTCCGCCGTCTCGGCCGGCCGCTCCCCTGCCGGGGCCGGGCGACGCGCGGCGAGGTTGTCCGCGAACGGGCGTAACCGGTTGTGCCACAGAACATCCACGGCCTCGACCAGTGCGTCGGTGACCCCGGTGTTGTCCAGCCAGACATCGGCCGCTGCCCGCCGATCGCCGTCGGTGGCCTGGGCGGCGATCCGGGCCCGGGCGTCGTCCTCGCTCATGCCCCGCTGGGTGACCAGGCGGCGCACCCGCTCCTCGACGTCCGCGTGCACCACCAGCACCAGGTGGTAGGCGGCGCCCATCCGCTTCTCGACCAGCAGCGGCACGTCGTGCACGCCGATCGCATCGGCCGGCGCGAGGGCGAAGGCCTCGGCGGTGGCGGCGGCGATCCGCGGGTGGGTGATCTTCTCCAGGCGTCGGCGCGCGGCGTCGTCCGCGAACACGATCCGGCCCAGTGCAGCCCGGTCCAGCTCGCCCGACGGCGCGAGCACCGCGGGACCGAACGTCTCGACCACCTCGGCCAGCCCCGGCGTTCCGACCGCGAGCACGGCGCGGGCCAGCTGGTCGGCATCGACCACGACCGCCCCGAGCTCGCAGAGCCGGCGGGCGGCGGTCGACTTGCCCGCCCCGATCCCCCCGGTCAACCCCAGTGTCAGCACCCCTGCAGGGTAGGCCAGGTCAGTACGCGCCCCGGCGGGCGAGGACGGCGACCACGGTCCGGGCGATGATCGACAGGTCGAGCCCGAGCGACCAGTTCTCCACATAGCTGAGGTCGAGCCGGACCGACTCGTCCCAGGTCAGGTCGGAGCGGCCGGACACCTGCCACAGGCCGGTGATCCCGGGTTTGACCAGCAGGCGCCGGCGCACGTCGTCCTCGTAGGCCTCGACCTCGCGGGGCAGCGGGGGGCGCGGGCCGACCAGGGACATCCGGCGGCGGAGGACGTCGAACAGCTGCGGCAGTTCGTCGAGGGAGAACCGGCGCAGAACGGCACCCACGCGGGTGACCCGCGGGTCCTCACGCATCTTGAACAGCGGGCCCCCGCCGTGCTGGTTGAGGTGGGCCAGCTGGGTCAGCCGCTCCTCGGCATCGACATGCATGCTGCGGAACTTGGTCATCTGGAAGGGCTTGGAGTCCCTGCCGATGCGCACCTGGCGGAACAGCACCGGTCCCGGGGAGTCGAGCCTGATCGCGACGGCGACCGCCAGCATCACCGGGGAGAGCAGGGCGAGGGCGAGCAGGGCGAGACCGAGGTCGAGGCCGCCCTTGGCCACCCGGCGCAGGCCGGTGAACTCCGGCTCGTCGACGTAGAGCAGCGGAAGACCGCCGATGGTCTGGATGTGCATCCGCGGCACGGCGACCTCGGTCAGCCGCGGGGCGACCAGCAACTGCGCGCCGCTGCCCTCCAGATCCCAGGAGAGCCGGCGCAGGTCGGTCTCGCTGACGTCGGACCAGGCGGTGAGCAGGATGGTGTCGCCGTAGTGCCGGCGCAGCACGCCGAGCGCCTCGTCGGGGGTGCCGGCGACCGGGATCCCCTCGATCTCGTTCGCGGAACTGCGGCTGACGCAGGCGGCCACCACGGACACACCGCTGTGCGGCTCCCGGCGCAGCCTGCGGATGATCTCGGCGACGGACCGCTCCGTGCCGATCACGACCACCCGCTGGGCGCACAGGCCCCGGCGGCGCAGCACCAACAGCAGCTGTCGGGCCACGAGGTGCCAGAGCAGGGACACGATCACGGCCAGGGGTGCCCCGATCAGCACCAGACCGCGCACCGGCGCCTGCAGGGCATAGCCGGCGAAGGTGGTCGCCGCGACGAGGGCCAGGCCCGAGATGGCGAGCCGCTGGTACTCGGCGAAGCCGGTGCCGACGAATCGGTGCTCGTAGACCCGGCCCAGGGTCAGCGCGACCACGAAGGCGACCGCGAACGGCAGGGCCAGCCGGAGGTCCTCGACCGGCGTGCGCAGGCTCATCCCGATCACCGCGCCGGCCATCGCGATCAGCAGATCGGCGGACAGCGACAGCATCGTGTACTGACGCCGCCAGCGCGGGCTGATCCGGCGCCGGACGACGTACTGGGAGGGCTCCCGCGCGGGTGGCGGGCCGGTGAGCTCGAACCTGCGGCGAGCCTCGAGCTCGTCGTCCGATGCCTGGACGACGCGCAGCTTGGCCGCCAGCGGCCCAAGGTCCTCGGGGGCTGCCCGCTGGGTCGGAGTCAGCGGGCGTTGAGCGACTCGCGGCGTGACCGCTTCGCTCGTGTCCTCGCTCATGGCGAGGTGATCGGCTCGTCACCCGTGGGTCTTGAGCCGGTCACCCCGCCATGGTGAGGGGTCAGTAGCCGCCGGTGAGCTTCTCACGCAGGGCTGCGAGGGCCTCGTCGGAGGCCAGGGTGCCCTCCGCGACCGGCGCCTGGGAGCTGTACGTCGACGAGGTCGACGCCGCGGGGGCGTCGCCGGTCTCGGTGCGGGCCTCGGCGTCGGCCTTGGCGGCATCGTCGATCTGCTTGCGGTGGGCCTCCCAGCGCGCGTGGGCCTCGGCATACTGCCGCTCCCACTCCTCACGCTGCTTGTCGAACCCCTCGAGCCAGTCGTTGGTCTCGGGGTCGAAGCCCTCCGGGTACTTGTAGTTGCCGGCCTCGTCGTACTCGGCCGCCATCCCGTACATCGAGGGGTCGAACTCGCCGCCCGTGGCACCGGTGACACCGTCGTTCGCCTGCTTGAGCGACAGCGAGATCCGCCGGCGCTCGAGGTCGATGTCGATCACCTTGACGAAGATCGCGTCGCCGACCTGCACGACCTGCTCGGGGATCTCCACGTGCCGCTCGGCCAGTTCGGAGATGTGCACGAGGCCCTCGATGCCCTCGTCCACGCGCACGAACGCGCCGAACGGAACCAGCTTGGTGACCTTGCCGGGCACGACCTGGCCGATCGCGTGGGTCCGGGCGAACTGCTGCCACGGGTCTTCCTGGGTGGCCTTGAGCGACAGCGAGACCCGCTCGCGGTCCATGTCGACGTCGAGCACCTCGACGGTGACCTCCTGGCCGACCTCGACGACCTCGCCCGGGTGGTCGATGTGCTTCCAGGACAGCTCGGAGACGTGGACCAGACCGTCGACCCCGCCGAGGTCGACGAAGGCGCCGAAGTTGACGATCGAGGAGACGACACCGGAGCGGACCTGGCCCTTCTGCAGGGTCTGTAGGAAGGTCTGGCGCACCTCCGACTGGGTCTGCTCGAGCCATGCCCGGCGGGACAGGACCACGTTGTTGCGGTTCTTGTCCAGCTCGATGATCTTCGCCTCGATCTGCTTGCCCACGTACGGCTGCAGGTCGCGCACCCGGCGCATCTCGACCAGGGACGCCGGCAGGAAGCCGCGCAGCCCGATGTCGAGGATCAGACCACCCTTGACCACCTCGATCACCGTCCCGGTGACGATGCCGTCCTCTTCCTTGATCTTCTCGATCGTGCCCCAGGCGCGCTCGTACTGGGCGCGCTTCTTGGACAGGATGAGCCGACCCTCCTTGTCCTCCTTCTGGAGGACGAGGGCCTCGATCTCGTCGCCGACGCTGACCACCTCACCGGGGTCCACGTCGTGCTTGATGGACAGCTCGCGGGAGGGAATGACGCCCTCGGTCTTGTACCCGATGTCGAGCAGCACCTCGTCGCGGTCCACCTTGACGATGGTGCCGGCGACGATGTCGCCGTCATTGAAGTACTTGATCGTCTCGTCGATCGCGGCGAGGAAGTCTTCCGCGGTGCCGATGTCGTTCACGGCGACCTGCGGGCTGCTCGCCTTCTCGGCGGCGGGGAGGGTGTGGCTGATCGTCGGGCTGGTGGTCATGTAGTGGGAACTCCGATGCGGACAGGTGTCGATGCGGACAGGATCATTGGGGTGACGGCCGCACGAGTCTGTGCGCCGTGGTTACCGTACCGTTCGGCCAGATCACTGGTCAAAGCGCCACCAAGGAGTCGAGATGCCCGAGATGTCCGGCGAGGTGAGCGTGGCGGGATATCGGCCGGCAGGGCCGGCCGAGACGGTGCGGGCCAACCGTTCCTGGTGGGACGACGCCGCTGAGGACTACCTCGACGAGCACGGGGCAGCCCTCGGGGGCGATCGCTTCGTCTGGGGTCCGGAGGGCCTGGACGAGGAGGACGCCGGGCTGCTCGGGCCGGTCGCCGGGCACGACGTGGTCGAGGTCGGGTGCGGGGCCGCCCAGTGTTCGCGCTGGCTGGCCGGTCACGGGGCCCGGGTGGTGGGGATCGACCTGTCGATCGCGATGCTGCGCGCGGATCCCGGAGGGTCGCCGCCGCCGCGGGTGCAGGCCGATGCGCGGCGGCTGCCCTTCGCCGACGCCAGCTTCGACCTGGCCTGCTCGGCCTACGGTGCCGTGCCGTTCGTGGCCGACCCCGAACTGATCATGAGTGAGGTGGCGCGGGTGCTGCGCCCGGGGGGACGGTGGGTGTTCTCGGTCAGCCATCCCGTGCGGTGGGCCTTCCCCGACGATCCCGGTCCGCGGGGGCTGACCGCCTTCCGCTCCTACTTCGACACCACCCCGTACGTGGAGACCGGCGCCGACGGCCGGGCGACCTACGCCGAGCACCACCGCACCCTCGGCGCGCGCGTGCGCGACGTCGTCCGGGCCGGGCTCGACCTGCTGGACGTCGTGGAGCCCACCTGGCCGGACGGTCACGAGCGGGTCTGGGGCGGCTGGAGCCCGCTGCGGGGCCGGTTGTTGCCCGGCACCGCCATCTTCGTCACCCGCAAGCCCTCACCCTGAGCAGCCCCACCCCAGGCACTGCGCGGCGTCGCCTCCACCACCCGCGAGCACGGTGTGACACCGTGCCCGCCTGACGGGCACTGTGTGACACCGTGCCCGTGAGGGGGCGGGGTCAGTGGCCGGCTTCGTGCCAGGTGTGGCCGATGCCGACGGACACCTCGAGCGGGACCGACAGGTCCGCCGCACCGCCCATCGAGGCCCGGACCAGGTCCTCCACGACGTCTCGCTCCCCCGGCGCCACCTCGAGCACCAGTTCGTCGTGGACCTGCAGCAGCATCCGGCTGTGCAGCCCGGTGGCGGTCAGTGCCCGATCGAGGGCGATCATCGCGACCTTGATGATGTCGGCGGCAGAACCCTGGATCGGTGCGTTGAGTGCCATCCGCTCGGCCATCTCACGACGCTGCCGGTTGTCGCTGGTCAGGTCGGGCAGGTAGCGGCGACGCCCCAGGATGGTCTCTGTGTAGCCGGTGCGGCGCGCCTCGGCGACGACGCCGTGCAGGTAGTCGCGCACCCCGCCGAACCGGTCGAAGTAGTCCTCCATCAGGGTGCGGGCCTCGTCGACGGCGATGTTGAGCTGGCGGGAGAGCCCGAAGGCGCTCAGCCCGTAGGCCAGCCCGTAGGCCATCGCCTTGATCTTGAACCGCATGGCCGGAGTCACCTCGTCCGGAGGCACGCCGAACACCCGTGAGGCCACGAAGCGGTGCAGGTCCTCCCCCGAGTTGAACGCCTCGATCAGGCCGGCGTCCCGGGACAGGTCGGCCATGATCCGCATCTCGATCTGGGAGTAGTCGGCGGTGAGCAGGCACTCGTATCCCTGGCCGACGACGAAGGTCTCCCGGATCCGCCGGCCCTCGTCGGTGCGGATCGGGATGTTCTGCAGGTTCGGATCGGTGCTGGACAGGCGGCCGGTCGCCGCGATCGTCTGCTGGTAGGTGGTGTGGATCCGCTGGTCGTCGGAGACCGAGCGGAGCAGGCCCTCCACGGTGACCCGCAGCTTCGACGCATCGCGGTGGCGCAGCAGGTGGAGCAGGAAGGGGTGCTCGGTCTTCCCGTAGAGGTCGGCCAGCGCCTCCGCGTCGGTGGTGTACCCGGTCTTGGTGCGCTTGGTCTTGGGCATGCCCAACTGCTCGAACAGCACCGTCTGCAATTGCTTCGGCGAGCCGAGGTTGAGTTCGGTGCCGATCACGGCGAAGGCCTCCTTCGCCGCCGCGGCCACGGCGTCGGCGAAGTAGCTCTCCAGATCGGACAGGGCCGCCACGTCGATCGCGATCCCGGCGCGCTCCATCCGCCCGAGCACGTCGACCAGCGGGAGCTCGACGTCGTGCAGCAGCCTGGTCGCACTGCGTTCGGCCAGCTCGCCGTCCAGCGCCCCGGCCAGCTCCAGCACGGCCCGGGCCCGGACCATCGCCGATTCGGCCACGTCCGCGGTGCCGTCGGCCAGCTCGACGTCGAGCGACAGCTGCACCTCCTCACCCGCGGCCTCCCCCTCGGCCCGCAGCTCGCGGCCGAGGTGGCGCAGGGTGAGATCGGCCAGGTCGTAGCTGCGCTGGTCGGGTCGGCACAGGTAGGCGGCCAGGGCGGTGTCGCTGTGCAGCCCGGCCACCTGCAGCCCCCGTGCGGCCAGCGCGGCCATCGGGCCCTTGGCGTCATGGAAGGCCTTGGGTGCCGCCGGATCGGCCAGCCAGGTGGCCAACGCGGTGAGCGCCGCGTCGTCGGCCTCGACCAGGTCGATGTACCCGGCCGCCTCGTCGGCGCTGGCCAGCGCCACCCCGCGGGCGTCGCCGCTGCCCCGGCCCCAGTGCCCGACCACATGGACGCCGGTCAATGCGCCCGCATGCTGAGCGAGCCACTGCGCCACGGCCGGCCCGTCGAGCCGGGCCTGGTCGAGGTCGAATCCCCCCTCGGCCTCGGGTTCGGGTGCGGCGAGGTATTCGAACAACCGGTCGCGCAGCACCCGGAACTCCAGGCCGTCGAACACCTGGTGGATCCCCTCGCGGTCCCACGCGCGCAGCCGCAGGTCCTGGACGGTCAGCGGCAGGTCGAGGTCGTCGACGAGGTGGTTGAGCCGACGGTTGGTGAGCACCTGGTCGAGGTGGTCGCGCAGGCTCTGACCCACCTTGCCGGTGATCTCGGGAGCGTGCGCGACGATGCCGTCCAGGTCGCCGTAGATGTTGATCCACTTGGCGGCGGTCTTGTTGCCCACCCCGGGCACACCGGGGAGGTTGTCGCTGGTCTCCCCCACCAGGGCGGCCAGATCGGGGTAGCTGCCCGGAGCGACGCCGTAGCGCTCCTGCACCACCGCCGGCGTCATCCGGATCAGCTCGGACACCCCGCGCACCGGGTAGAGGATGGTCACGTCGTCGGTGACCAGCTGCAGCGAGTCGCGGTCCCCGCTGCTGATCACCACCTGCCACCCGGCCAGGGTGGCCTGCCGGGTCAGCGTGGCGATCACGTCGTCCGCCTCGTAGCCCTCCTTCTCCAGGATCGGGATCCGCAGCGCGGCCAGCACCTCCTTGATCAGGGGGACCTGGCCGGAGAACTCCTGCGGCGAGCTCGACCGGTTCGCCTTGTACTCGGGGAAGGCCTCACTGCGGAAGGTCTGCCGGGAGATGTCGAAGGCGACCGCGACATGGTCCGGCTTCTCGTCGCGAAGCACGTTGATCAGCATCGAGGTGAAGCCGTAGACGGCGTTCGTGGTCTGCCCGGTGGTGGTCGAGAAGTTCTCCACCGGCAGCGCGAAGAAGGCTCGGTAGGCCATCGAATGGCCGTCGATCAGGAGCAGGCGCGGTCGGTCCAGGGGGCGCTCGCTGGAGGTCGGGCTCACGGCTGACACCCTAGAGGGCATGACCGACACCTCTTCGCCGAGCGCCGGGGGCACCGCCCGCGCCGAGGCCTTCAACCACGCGTCCGTGGGCACCCTGACCGAGCGGATGGGCATCGTCCTGGTCGAGGTGAGCCCCGAGCGGGTCGTCGCCACGATGCCGGTGGCCGGCAACACCCAGCCCTACGGGCTGCTGCACGGCGGCGCCTCGTGCGTGCTGGTCGAGACCCTCGGATCGGTCGGGGCCGTGGCTCACGGCACGTCGCTGGGCATGATCGCCGCCGGGATCGAGATCAACGCCACCCATCACCGTGCCGTGCGCGCCGGCACGGTGACGGGAACGGCGCGAGCGCTGCACCTCGGGGCGACCCTGGCCAGCTACGAGGTCACGATCGAGGACGAGGCCGGACGGCGGGTGTGCACCGCGCGGATCACGTGCATCCTGCGGGCACGACCCCCCGCCTGACGGCCGGCTCAGCCGCCGAGGTAGGCCCGGGTGACCTCGTCGTCCTGGGCCAGGCGCGAGGCCGAGCCCTCGAGCTTGAGGGAGCCGGACTCCAGCACGTAGGCGTAGTCGGCGATCCCGAGCGCGGCCAGGGCGTTCTGCTCCACCAGGAGGATCGTCGTGCCCTGGTCGCGGATGGTCTGGATCGTGTCGAAGATCAGGTCGACCAGCACCGGCGCCAGCCCCATCGAGGGTTCGTCCAGCAGCAGCAGCTTGGGCCGGCCCATCATCGCGCGCGCCACGGCGAGCATCTGCTGCTCACCACCGGACAGCGTTCCGGCCTTCTGCGCGATCCGTTCGGCCAGGCGCGGGAACAGCTCGAGCACGTGCTGCCGGTCGGCTTCGATCTCGTCCTTGTCGTCGCGCAGGAACGCGCCGAGGTCCAGGTTCTCGTCCACGGTCATCCGCGGGAAGATGCGCCGTCCTTCGGGCGACTGGCAGATCCCGGCGCCGACGATGTCGTGCCCGGCCATGCTCGCCAGGTTCTTGCCCAGGAAGCTCATCGTTCCCTTGCGGGGACGGATCAGCCCCGAGATGGTGCGCAGGGTCGTGGACTTGCCGGCGCCGTTGGAGCCGATCAGGGTGACGATCTCACCCCTGCGCACCTGGACGGTGATCCCCTTCACGGCGGCGATGCTGCCGTAGTAGACGTGCAGGTCCTCGATCGAGAGCATGACCTCGCCGCTGCCACGGGCGTCGGTCGGGGCCGGCCCGGTGCTGGTGTCGGACGTCATTTGTCTCTCCTGTAGCCGTCGGTCCCGGTCTTGCCCAGGTAGGCCTCCACCACGCGCGGGTCGCTCTTGATCTCCTCCGGCGTGCCCTCGGCGATCTTCTTCCCCTGGTCCAGCACGGTGACCCGCTCGCTGACCTTCATCACCACACTCATGTCGTGCTCGATCAGCAGGACCGACACGTCCAGCTCGTCGCGCAGCCGGTGCACGAACTCGACGAACCGCGCCGACTCCTGCGGGTTCATCCCGGCCGTGGGCTCGTCCAGCAGGAGCACCTTCGGACGCAGGGCCAGCGCCCGGGCCACCTCGAGCCGCCGCTGGTCGCCGTAGGACAGGTTGCGGGCGTACTCGTCGGCCACCGAGGGGATGCCCACGAAGGCGAGCAGCTCGCGGGCGCGCTCGCGACCCTCCCTCTCCTCGCGGCGCTGCCGGGGCGTCTTCAGCACGGTGCCGACGATCCCGGACTTCATGTGGGAGTGCATCGCGACCATCACGTTCTCTTCGGCCGTCATCAGATTGAACAGCCGGATGTTCTGGAACGTCCGGGCCAGCCCGAGGTGGGCCACCTGGTGCGGCGGCATCCCGGTCACGTCCTTGTCGCCGAGGTGCACCCGGCCGGAGGTCGGGTGGTACAGCCCGGTCAGGATGTTGAAGAACGTGGTCTTGCCGGCGCCGTTGGGGCCGATCAGGCTGACCACCGCACCGTGCGGGATGACGAAGGTGACGTCGTCGACGGCCACCAGGCCGCCGAACCGAATGGTGATGTTGTCGCCGCGCAGATCGATCGCCTGCGTCTGCGGCGCCGTGGCCGCGGGCTGGGCGGTCATGTCGGGTCCCCTTCCATATCGGCCCCGACGGACTCCAACTCACCGCGTTCGGGCTCCTTGAGCACCTGGCGCGTACGGGTCTCCGGGATCAGCCCCTCGCGCCGGAAGAGCATCATCAGTACCAGGATCAGGCCGAACAGCAGGAACTGGTAGTTCTTGAAGTTCACGCTGGTGCCCAGGGCGTCATTGATCGTGTTCCCGACCTGCTCCAGCCCGGTCGCGTTGATCCAGGCCAGGCCCAGCGCGCCGACGGTGACGCCCCAGACGTTGCCCATGCCACCGAGCACGACCATGGCCAGCAGGATGATCGAGATCGCGAAGTCGAACCGGCTGGCGTAGATGCCGCCCACGTGGGTGGCGAACGCGACCCCCCCGATCCCACCGGCGAACGCGCCCACGGCATAGGCGGCCAGCTTGGTGCGCATCAGAGGCACGCCCATCATGGACGCCGCCAGCTCGTCCTCGCGGATGGCCAGCCAGGCCCGCCCCAGGCGGCCCTCCCGGATCCGCAGGGAGAGGAAGACGATGCACGCGGCCAGGAAGCAGTAGACCAGGAACTTGAACGGGAGATCGGTCGCCCTGAGCCCGAGCTGGTCGGGCACGCCCGGGAGGTAGCTGAACGGCCAGGTGGGGATGGTGTCCACCGGGGTGATCCCCTTGTCACCGTTGGACAGGTTGAGCGGACCGACCTGCTCGCCGTTGCGGAACACCTGCGGGATGATCTCGCCGAAGCCGAGGGTGACCAGGGCGAGGTAGTCGCTCTTCAGCCTCAGAGTGGGAGCACCGATCAGCACGCCCCACAGCGCGCAGAACAGGCCCGCGATGGGCAGGACGAGCCAGAAGTTGAGGTGGATGCCGCGATCGAGTCCCTGGATCGCCGGGGGATTGCCCAGCACGCTGAACTTGAGACCGGCCCAGCTGCCGTCGATGCGCATCTCCGAGGCGAACGGAGACATCAGCCAGCCCGCCACGTACCCGCCGATGGCCCAGAACGCGACGTAGCCGAGGTCGAGCAGACCGGCGTAGCCGACCACGATGTTCAGGCCCAGGGCGAAGACCACCCACAGCACCATCTCGCTGGCCACCGAGACCGACAGCCACTTGCGGAAGAAGGTCTGGGTCTCCCCCCCGATCCCGGGAAGGATCTTCCAGTACAGGACGAACAGGATCAGCGCGCCGACGACGAGGCCGATGGACCACAGCCGGTTGGACCGGCGCGCGTGCTCGGCGGCGTCATGCACCGAGGGAACAGAGGCGGTAGCGGTCGCCATGATCACACCTTCTCTGTCGATGGCTTGCCCAGGATGCCCTCGGGCTTGAACACCATGACCATGATCAGGATCGAGAACACCACGGTCTGCGACCAGGCCGAGCCGAACAGGAAGGCCCCGTTCAGCGCCTCCAGGATCCCGATCAGGAAGCCCCCGAGGACTGCTCCGTTCAGGTTGCCGATGCCGCCCAGCACCGCGGAGGTGAAGGCGATCAGGCCGAGCTGGAAGCCGAGGTCGTAGCGGGTGGTGCCGGTCGACTGGAGCCAGAGCATGCCGGCCGCCCCCGCGAGCCCACCGCCCAGGGCGAAGGTGAACGCGATCGTCCGGTCGACGTTGATCCCCATCAGCCGGGCGGCGTCCTGGTCCTGCGCGGTGGCCCGCATCGCCTTGCCCTGACGGGTCTTGTTGATCAGGAAGGTCATCAGCAGCAGCAGCGGGATGGTGATCAGGAGGACCACGATCACCGACCACTGCACCTTGACCCCGGCGACGGTGAAGCCGGTGTCGCCGAGCATCGTCTCCCAGTTGCGCTGGCCCGATCCGTTGATCCGGATGCCGAAGGACTGGTAGACGAAGCTCAGGCCCACCGCCGTGATCAGGGGCGCCAGCTTGGGCGCGCGACGCAGCCGCCGATAGGCGACCCGTTCGGCCAGGGTGTTCACCCCGGCCGCCATGGCCATGACCACGAGCATCGCCGCGAGCATCAGGGCGAAACCGGTGACACCGGCGCTGGTCTGGCCGAGCAGCGAGACCATGGCCAGCCCGCTGACCACGGTGGCGAGCATGAACAGGTCACCGTGAGAGAAGTTGATCAGTTCGATGATGCCGTAGACCATCGTGTAGCCGAGGGCGACCAGCGCATACAGGGCACCGAACTTCAGGCCCACGAAGATCACGGTGAAGAAGTCGGTGGGGTTGGTGGCTGCCTTGTAGAACACCCAGACGGCGACCAGGGCGAGCAACAGGTACGAGATCACCCGGATGATCAACGCCCGGGTCTCCGCCGGTGTGCGTGAAGCCGTCACCGTTGCGGTGGCTTGGCTCATGGGCGAGGCCCTTCGACTCGATGGGACGGGGCGGTCGGGGTGATGCAGACCGCTGGGCGGGGAGCGTAGCGCTCCCCGCCCAGCGACCGCGCTGGATCAGGAAACCGGCTGTGCCTGGACGAAGGCCTCCTTGCCGGCCTTCAGCTGAAGCACCGAGATGTCCTTGGCGGAGGTGTCGCCCGTCTTCGGGTCGATCTTGATCTCCTTGCCGATGGCGGCCTTGTCCGCCGGGATGGTGATGCCCTCACCGGTGAACACCGCGTCGGTCACGCCCTTGCGGGTGCCGTCCGACTTCTCGATCGCAGCCAGGATCACCTGGACCGCGGCCACGCCGTAGAGCGCGTAGCTGCTGGCCGGCTCAGCCCCGTACTCGGCCTTGTAGTCGTCCAGCAGCTTCTTGGCGGCACCGCCCCCGGCGAGCAGCTGGTCGGTCGGCAGACCGCCGAAGGTCAGGTACAGACCCTCGCCCTGGGCGAGCTTCTGCAGCTCCGGGTAGCCGGTGAAGCCGTCCGGGGCCATGAGCTTGACACCGGTATTGTCACCAAGGACGGAGACCTTGTCCTTGACCAGCTGACCGCCGTTGTTGTCGTAGATGCCGGCCAGGTAGACCATGTCCGGAGCCATGCCCTTGATCTTGGTGAACAGCGCCGAGTAGGTGGTCTGCTTGGCATCCCACGGCTCGTTGCCGAGCACGGTCATGCCGATCTTCTTGGCCTGGTCCTCGAACGCCTTGCCGACGCCCTGACCGTAGGTCTGGTTGTCGTTGAGGATGAAGACCTTCTTGACGCCCAGCTTCTGCGAGGCGAACTGCGCCGCGGCCGAACCCTGGTAGTCGTCGGTGGTGATCACCCGGGCGTAGTTGCGCTTGCCGGACGGGAAGTACTTCTCCGGCTCTCCGGCGTCCCACTTCTTGGTCAGCCCCGGGTTGGTGTTCGCGTGCGAGACCATCAGCATCGGCCCGCTCGGGTCGGTGTTCAGCACCGGAGCCTCGATCTTGGCGCAGCCCGAGTTGTAGGTGCCCATCACGGCGACCTCGTCGGTGTTGGCCACGTGGTCGGTGGCGTTCTTGGCGCAGGTCGCGTCGTCCCAGGCGCCCTTGGCCGCGGTCGAGTCGTCGTAGGGCTTGAACTCGACCGTGAACTTGCCGGCCTTGTTGCCCTGCTGCTTCAGGTACAGCTTGATCGCGTTGTTGGTCGAGTCCGAGGCGTCCTTCGACGCACCCTGCAGCGGCAGGTCACTGGAGATGACCACCTTCTTGCCGCCGCCCCCGCCGGACGTTCCGCTTCCGGAGTCGCCACCGCAGGCGGCGAGGGCCATCGACGCCATCGCGATTGCCGCAACGGCCCGAATGGGCTTGTTCATGTATGTACCTCTTCCGAATGAGCCCCCGTCCAGGGCTGCCGATGGTCGGCGAAACTACCATCCGAAGCGGCTCGCCCGAGGTGGAAGCGGGCCCGGCGCCGGTCAAGGCTCCACAACGATTTGGGGCACAGGCCGACGCCGGGCCCGGGGATCGGGTGGTGGACGGCCACCCGATCCCCGGACGCCGGCATGGGCCGGCCCGGCTCAGCCGACCGGCTGAGCCTTCAGGAAGGTCTCCTTGCCGCCGGTCAGGGTGAGGATCGAGATGTCCTGCGAGGTGAGGTCACCCGTCTTCGGGTTGATCTTGACCTCCTTGCCGGTGAGCGACTTGTCCGCCGGGATGGTGATGCCCTCACCGGTGAACACCGCGTCGGTCACGCCCTTGCGGGTACCGTCCGACTTCTCGATCGCGGCCAGGATCACCTGGGTCGCGGTCACCCCGTACAGCGCGAAGCTGGAGGTCAGCTCCTTGCCGTACTCGGCCTTGTAGGCGTCCAGCAGCTTGGCCGCCGAACCTCCGGCCGCCTTGAGCTGGTCCACGGTGAGCCCGGTGAAGCTCAGGTACAGCCCCTCGGCCTGGGCCAGCTTCTGCAGCTCGGGGTACCCGGTGAACCCGTCCGGCGCCATCAACGGCACGGTCTTGTTGTCCCCCATCACGGAGACCTTGTCCTTGACCAGCTGGCCGCCGTTGTTGTCGTAGATGCCGGCCAGGTAGACCGCACCCGGGTTCAGGCCCTTGATCTTGGTGAACAGCGCCGAGTAGGTGGTCTGCTTGGCATCCCACGGCTCGTTGCCCAGCACCTTGATCCCGACCTTGGCCGCGCCGGAGACGAAGGACGTCGCGACGCCCTGACCGTAGGTCTGGTTGTCGTTCAGCACGTAGACGCTCTTGATCCCCTTCTCGGCCAGGAACGCCGCGGCCGCCTCACCCTGGAAGTCGTCGGTGGTGATCACCCGGGCGTAGTTGCGCTTGCCGGAGGGGAAGTACTTCTCCGGCTCTCCGGCGTCCCACTTCTTGGTCAGGCCCGGGTTGGTGTTCGCGTGCGAGACCATCAGCATCGGCCCGCTCGGGTCGGTGTTCAGCACCGGAGCGATGATCTTGGCGCAGCCCGAGTTGTAGGTGCCCATCAGGGCCACCTCGTCGGTGTTGGCCACGTGGTCGGTGGCGTTCTTGGCGCAGGTCGCGTCGTCCCAGGCGCCCTTGGCCGCGGTCGAGTCGTCGTAGGGCTTGAGCTCGACCGTGAACTTGCCGGCCTTGTTGCCCTGCTGCTTCAGGTACAGCTTGATCGCGTTGTTGGTCGAGTCCGAGGCGTCCTTCGAGGCACCCTGCAGCGGCAGGTCACTGGCGATGACCAGCTTCTTGCCGCCGCCGCCACCGCTGTCCCCGGTCGAACCGCCCCCGCACGCAGCCAGTCCCAACGTGGCCAGTACCGCCACGGCCACCGCAGGCCTGAGTCTCACCATTCTGTGTCCTACTTTCGCGTCACCCTCGCCGGGGCCGTGCCGCCCGGATGCGCGGAAACTACCAGCGAGGAGACGTGCTCAGGTTACGGATCGCGCCTTTTCCTGGCCCGGACGATTACGAATCGGTGTCAACCGGCTTCGGGCGCAGGGCGGCCGAGCCCTCGGCGGGGTTGGCCGAGGCGAGGATGGCGGTGGCGACCTCACGCATGGTCAGTCGCTTGTCCATCGACGTCTTCTGGATCCAGCGGAACGCCTCGGGCTCGCTCATCCCGAACGAGGTCTGCAGCAGCCCCTTGGCCCGCTCGACCGCCTTGCGGGTCTCGAACCGCTCGCCGAGGTCGGCCACCTCGGACTCCAGGGCCGTGATCTCCTGGTGCCGGCTGATCGCGATCTCGAGCGCCGGCAGCAGGTCGGCGGCGCTGAACGGCTTCACCACGTACGCCATCGCGCCGGCGTCCCTGGCCCGCTCGACCAGTTCACGCTGGGAGAAGGCGGTGAGCAGCACGACCGGGGCCAGCCGGGCCCCGGCGATCCGCTCGGCCGCCGAGATGCCGTCCAGGACGGGCATCTTGACGTCCATCACGACCAGATCGGGGCGGTGTTCCTCGGCCAGCCGGACGGCCTCCTCGCCGTCGCCGGCCTCACCGACGACGTCGTAGCCCGCCTCGCGAAGCATCTCGACGATGTCGAGACGGATCAGCGACTCGTCCTCGGCGACGACGACCCGGCGCACGTTCTGCTCTGCTGCCACGGCGCTCAGCCTAGTGACTGCAACGCTGCCAGCGGCGGAGACGGTGATGTCGGTACAGTCGGGGGGAGGCCGGGTTGGTGGAACAGGCAGACACAGCGCACTCAAAATGCGCCGCCGAAAGGTATGCGGGTTCGAATCCCGCACCCGGCACCCACAATGATCATCACTCCGCGACGGTGGAGCGGGACGCCGCTGGGCGGGGGCTACTACCGGTAGACGTTGACGTAGGCCGGGGCCATCCCCCGCACGGCGTCGCCCATCCGGTGCACGCGCAGCGCGTTCAGCGAACCGGGGATGCCGGGCGGTGAGCCGGCCACGATCACCACCAGGTCGCCCACCTCGCACCGCCTGGTCTCCAGCAGCAGTTCGTCGACCTGGGCCACCATCTCGTCGGTGTGCTCCACCGATGCCGCCAGGAACGTCTCCACGCCCCAGGTCAGGGTGAGCTGGGAGCGCACCGCCGGGTCGGGGGTGAACACGATCAGCGGGATCCCCGAGCGCAGCCGGGCCATCCGCCGGGCCGAGTCGCCGCTGGTGGTGAAGGCGACCATGCGCTGCACGTGCAGGAGGTCGGCGACGGCCGCCGCAGCGTACGTGATCGCCCCGCCCTTGCTGGTCGGGCGGGTACCCAGGGCGGGGATGCGCTCCAGGCCCTGCTCCTCGGTGGTCTCGATGATCCGGGCCATGGTGCGGACCGCCTCGAACGGGTAACGGCCCACGCTCGTCTCGCCGCTCAGCATGATCGCGTCGGCACCGTCCAGGACGGCGTTGGCGCAGTCCGAGGCCTCGGCCCGGGTCGGCCGCGGCAGGGTGATCATCGAATCGAGCACCTGGGTCGCCACGATCACCGGCTTGGCCGCCCGGCGGGCCAGCTCGATGGCACGCTTCTGCACCATCGGCACCTGCTCCAACGGCAGCTCCACCCCGAGGTCGCCGCGGGCCACCATGATCCCGTCGAAGGCCTCGACGATCTCCACGAGGTGGTCCACGGCCTGCGGCTTCTCGATCTTGGCGATCACCGGGACCCTCCGCCCGACCTCGTCCATGATCTTGTGCACGTCCGCGACGTCGATCGCATTGCGCACGAAGGACAGCGCCACCAGGTCGGCACCCATCCGCAGCGCGAACCGCAGGTCCTCCTCGTCCTTGTCGGACAGCGCGGGCACGCTCACCGCCACCCCCGGCAGGTTCAGTCCCTTGTGATCGGAGATCACCCCGCCGACCTCGACCCTGGTGACCACCTCGGTGTCCGAGGTCTCCAGCACGCTGAGCGCGACCTTGCCGTCGTCGACCAGGATGGTGTGGCCGGGACGGCAGTCCCCCGGTAGCCCGGGGTAGGTGGTGGACGCACGCTGCGCCGTCCCGGGCACGTCGTCGATGGTGATCACGAAGCGGTCGCCGTCGACGAGGGTGACCGGCCCGTCGGGGAACACCCCGAGCCGGATCTTCGGGCCCTGAAGGTCGACCAGGACGCCGACCGCCTTCTGCACCTGGTCGCTGGCCGCGCGCACCTCGTCGTAGTGCGCCTGGTGGTCGGCGTAGGACCCGTGGCTGAAGTTGAGCCGGGCGACGTCCATCCCGGCCGCAACGAGGTCCTCGATCCGCCCGGACACGGCCGGGCCCAGCGTGCAGACGATCTTGGCTCGACGCATGGTCGATATGTCCCTCTGGTCTGTGCGGTGGACGTGAGGAGGAGCGGCCGTGACCGGTCAGATCATGAGCTGGCGCGCGGTCGGGGGGATCGGCGCTGGCAGCACGGTACTCCCCGTCAGCCACCGGTCGACCGCGGCGGCGCACGCGCGCCCCTCGGCGATCGCCCACACGATCAGCGACTGGCCGCGCCCGGCGTCGCCGGCCACGAACACTCCCGGCACGGAGGAGGCATAGGTCTCGTCCCGGGCGATGGCTCCCCGCTCGTCGAGGTCGATTCCGAGTTGCTCGACCAGACCGGTGCGCTGTGGACCGGTGAAGCCCATGGCCAGCAGCACCAGCTGGGCGGGGATCTCCCGCTCGCTGCCGGCCACCGGGGTGAACCGGCCGTCGACCAGCTCGACCTCGACCACCTGCAGGGCGCGCACCCGGCCCGACTCGTCGCCCAGGAAGGCCTGGGTGTTCACCGAGTACACCCGCTCCCCGCCCTCCTCGTGCGCGCTGGCGACCCGGTAGGTCATCGGGTAGGTGGGCCACGGCTGCCCGGCAGGCCGCTCCTGCGGCGGGCGCGGCAGGATCTCCAGCTGGGTGACCGACCGCGCCTTCTGCCGCAGGGCGGTGCCCAGGCAGTCGGCACCGGTGTCGCCGCCACCGATGATCACCACGTCCAGGCCCTCCGCGCTCACCAGAGGCAGCTCGGCGGTGGGGGCCTCCCCCACCGCGACCCGGTTCGCCGGCGGCAGGTACTGCATCGCCTGCATCACGCCGTCGAGCTCGCGGCCGGGGACGGACAGGTCACGCGACGCGGTGGCGCCCACCGCGAGGACCACGGCGTCGTACCGATCACACAGCGCCTTGGCGCCGATGTCGATGCCGACGTCGACCCCGGGCCGGAGCCGCGTGCCCTCGGCCTCCATCTGGGCCAGGCGCCGGTCCAGGTGCCGCTTCTCCATCTTGAACTCGGGGATCCCGTAGCGCAGCAGCCCGCCGATCCTGTCCGCCCGCTCGTAGACCGCCACCGTGTGCCCGGCCCTGGTCAGCTGCTGGGCGGCGGCCAGACCAGCCGGTCCCGATCCGACCACGGCGACAGTCTTGCCGGAGAGCCGATCCGGTGGCTTGGGGGTCACCCAGCCCTGCTCGAAGGCCATGTCGATGATCGAGACCTCGACCTGCTTGATCGTGACCGCGGGCTGGTTGATCCCCAGCACGCAGGCGCTCTCACACGGGGCCGGGCAGAGCCGGCCGGTGAACTCGGGGAAGTTGTTCGTGGCGTGCAGGCGCTCGATCGCCTCCCGCCAGTCACCGCGCCAGGTCAGGTCGTTCCACTCCGGGATCAGGTTTCCCAGCGGGCAGCCGTTGTGGCAGAACGGGATCCCGCAGTCCATGCAGCGACCGGCCTGGCGCCGCAACACCGCCGGATCCCCGGGCTCGTAGACCTCCTGCCAGTCCGCCAGCCGCAGCGGGATCGGACGGCGTCTGGGCAGCTCGCGCTCACGCGCGGTGAGAAAGCCCCTGGGGTCAGCCATGCGACGCCTCCATGATCCGCTTCCAGACGATGTCGCCGTCCAGGTCCAGCCCCTCCGCCTGTGCCGCCCGGCGCACCTCGACCACCCGGGCGTAGGCCCGCGGCATCACCGTGGTGAACCGGGCCACGGTCGCCTCCCATTCGGCCAGAAGGCGTTTCGCGACCGCCGAGCCGGTCTCCTGGTGGTGGCGGGTGAGCAGGTCGTGCAGCAGCTCCCCCTCGTCGGCGTCGACCGGGCGGAGCTCGACCAGCTCGCGGTTGACCCGCTGGGTGCGCAGGTCGAGCACGTGGGCCACGCCACCGGACATGCCGGCCGCGAAGTTGCGCCCGGTGCGACCGAGGATGACCACCGTGCCGCCCGTCATGTACTCGCAGCCGTGGTCCCCGACCCCCTCGACCACCGCGGTGGCCCCCGAGTTGCGCACGCAGAACCGCTCCCCCACCTGACCCCGGATGAACAGCTCACCGCCGGTGGCGCCGTAGCCGATCACGTTGCCGGCGATGATGTTCTGCTCCGCCGGGAACGGCGCGGCCCGGTCGGGCCGGACCACGATCCGTCCTCCGGACAGGCCCTTGCCCAGGTAGTCGTTGGCGTCGCCGAGCAGGCGCAGGGTGATCCCCCGGGGGAGGAAGGCGCCGAAGGACTGACCGGCCGACCCGGTCAGGGTGATGTCGATCGTGTCGTCGGCCAGTCCGGCACCACCCCGCCGCCGGGTCAGCTCGTGGCCGAGCATGGTGCCGACGGTGCGGTTGACGTTGCGCACCGGCAGCGCGATCCGCACCGGTTCGGCGCGCTCGAGCGCATCCCGGGAGAGCTCGATCAGGGTGTGGTCCAGGGCCTTCTCCAGCCCGTGGTCCTGGGTGGTGACGCAGCGCCTGGCCATCGGCGCAAACGACGCCGGCGGCTCGGGGACCGCCAGGATGGGGCGCAGGTCCAGGCCGGAGGCCTTCCAGTGGTCGACGGCACCCGCGGTGTCGAGCAGGTCGGCCCGCCCGATCGCCTCGTCCAGGCTGCGCAGGCCGAGCCGGGCCAGGTACTCGCGCACCTCGGCGGCGATGTACTCGAAGAAGGTGACCACGAACTCCGGCCTGCCGGTGAACCGCGCCCGCAGCTCGGGGTTCTGGGTGGCCACCCCGACCGGGCAGGTGTCCAGGTGGCAGACCCGCATCATCACGCAGCCCGAGACGACCAGCGGCGCGGTGGCGAAGCCGTACTCCTCGGCGCCCAGCAGCGCCGCGATCATCACGTCCCGGCCGGTCTTGAGCTGGCCGTCGGTCTGCACCACGATCCGGTCCCGCAAGCCGTTCGTCATCAACGTCTGCTGGGTCTCGGCCAGACCGAGCTCCCACGGTGCGCCGGCGTGCTTGAGCGATGTCAGGGGTGAGGCCCCGGTGCCGCCGTCGTGGCCCGAGATGAGCACCACGTCGGACTTGGC
The DNA here is from genome assembly GCA_049283855.1 of Kineosporiaceae bacterium. Lineage (GTDB taxonomy): Bacteria > Actinomycetota > Actinomycetes > Actinomycetales > Kineosporiaceae > JADJPO01. The sequence goes on along the minus strand of JBAPWU010000136.1, from coordinate 101 downwards.
CTTGGCCACGCCGGCGGCCACTGTGCCGACCCCGACCTCGGCCACCAGCTTCACGTGGACCCGGGCCCGGAGGTTGGAGTTCTTGAGGTCGTGGATCAGTT
>JBAPWU010000135.1:0-2915 GCA_049283855.1 Kineosporiaceae bacterium | reverse complement strand
CTGGATCGCCTGGACCTGCCGCGCAGCCTCCTCGAGGAGCGCGCGGGCGCCCTGCTGCGCCTGCTCACGGATCGCCTGCGCCTGGGCCACGGTGGGGCCGAGCGCCCCGAGCACCGCCAGCACCTCGGCGTCCTCGTGGACATCGGAGGGCACCCCCACCCGGCCGACCGCGCCGGGGGCCGAGGCCGGGCGGAACCGCTCCAGCAGCTCACGACCGGGCATCTCCGACCTCCTCGCCCCTGACGAGGCCCTTGCTGCGAGACTGCGCCAGCCCCGCCGCACGCCGCGGGGGACGAACGTCACCCACCTCTCGCTGCGCCTGCCGCGCCAGTTGATGTCCGACACACCGGCGGCCACCGGTGTGCAGTTCCGGGCGGTATGGGGGGCGGATTCCGCACGGACGTGCACACCGGTGAGGAATCCGACGGTGAGGTTGGAGTGAACCCGGAGCGGAAACCGGCCGAGGTAGCGGGAGTGACAGCCCGACGCGCGGTGCCCGCGATCACCCTGGCCCTGGCGACGACCCTTCTGATCGCCACCGCCCCGCACGCTCAGGCGACCGGCGGAGCGGATGACACTCGGGAGCCCGCGGTCACCGTCAGCCCGGCGAGGCCCCTGGTCCTCGGCGCCCCGCCACGCGCCCTGTCCACCACGCTCACGCCCGAGGCCTTCACCCAGGCGCTCACCACCACGCTGACCACCACGGCGACCACCAGCAGGTATCTGGGGCCGGCGCTGTCCGGCATCGTGATCGATCCGAGCGACGGGACGGTGCTGTGGCGGCACAACGACGGCCGCGCCCGGATGCCCGCCTCGAACCAGAAGCTGCTCACCACCTACACGGTCCTGCATTCGATGAAGCCGACCGACACCCTGCTCACCCGGGCCTGCCAGAGCGACGCCACACCCTGGGCGATCTACCTGCGGGGCGGTGGCGACCCCTCGCTGAGCTGGGCCCGGATCGAGACCATGGCCGTCCGGACGGCGGCGGCGCTGAAGCAGCAGCGGCGCACCACGATCGCGCTGTACGTCGACGGATCGCTCTTCCCCGAGCCGACCCCCGCGCCGGGGTGGACGGCCGCATACCTGCGCGAGGACGTCCAGCGCGTGCGTGGGCTGGCCCTGGCCGGCTATCGCGGCGCGGACAGCCGACTCGCCGTCGGCCAGCTGCTCGCCGCCTCGCTGAAGAAGAAGGGGATCACGGCCGCGGTGCGGGGCCCCGCGGTGACCCCCCGTCGGTGCACCGACCTGGCCTCCTCGCCGTCGGCGCCGGTCAGCCGGCTCCTGACCACCATGCTCGCCGTCAGCAACAACGACTACGCCGAGTTCCTGCTCCGGCACGCGGCCCTGGCCCGGGGCTACGCCCCGAGCTGGCGGGGAGCACTGGACAACGAACTGCAGCTGCTCGCCCGGGCGAACGTGCCGACCGCCGGCCTGCGCGTCGTCGACGGCTCGGGCCTGTCCCGGGCGAACCGGATGCCGGTGGCCACCCTGGCCGCGGTCCTGCGTCTGCTGCGCGAGGACCCGGCGGACGCCGCGATCGTGTTCGCCTGGGGCGCCCTGCCGCGGGCAGGGCAGACGGGAACGCTCGCCAAACGCTTCCAGGCCCCGAACCACGCCTGCGCCCGGGGCCAGGTGACGGCCAAGACCGGCACCCTGTCCGACGCCGTCGCGCTCACCGGCGTGGCCAGGGGCGCCGACGGGCGGGACCGGGTCTTCGTCTTCCTGGAGAACGGGCTGGTCGGCAGGAACACCTCGGTCCGGGCGGCCGTGGACACCATGGCCACCACGGTGGTCGGCTGCCGGCTGGGCTGAACGGGCCCCGCGGGAGCCGTCAGCAGGGCGGCCCCGGACCACCCTCAGCCGAGCAGGCGCAGCGCGGCCTCCTCGATGTCGCTCTGCTGCAGCAGCACCAGGTTCGCCGCATCGCCCAGCGGGATGAACGAGTCGTCGCTCGCGACCCGCATCATCCGCCCGGTGTACCCGGCCTCGAGCACCCCGGTGACCAGCCCCTCGGACACCCCGCCGCTGCGCCGGGTCTCGTCGACGATCAGCAGCCGCCCGGTCACCTCGGCCTCGCGGACGACGTCCGCCACCGGCAGCGGCGCGAGCCAGCGCAGGTCGACCACCCGCACCCCGATCCCCTGCTCGGCCAGCACCGCCGCGGTCCGCAGCGACATCCGCAGACCGTTGCCGAAGGTCGCAACGGTCAGGTCGGTGCCGTTCCCCCAGGTCGCTGCCCGCCCGATCGGCACGTGGGTCATCGGCCAGGTCGCCGGGGGCGCGTAGGCCGCCGACCAGGCGCCGTCCCCCGGTCGCAGCATGTCCTTCTCGTGGTAGAGCGCGATCGGCTCCAGCACGACGCAGACCGTGCCGTCCACCCGGGCCGCGGCCAGGCAGGTGCGCAGGATCCCCGGGGCGTCCGACGGGTGCGCCGGACAGGCGATCACCAGCCCCGGGATGTCGCGCAGCGAGGCGATCGCATTGTCGTTGTGGAAGTGCCCGCCGAAGCCCTTCTGGTAGGCGAGCCCCTGCACCCGCACCACCAGCGGGTTGCGGTAGGACCCCTGGGAGAAGAACTGCAGGGTCGCCGCCTCGCCGCGCAGCTGGTCGATCGCGTTGTGCAGGTAGGCCAGGTACTGGATCTCCGGCACCGGCAGCAGCCCGCTCACTCCCGCGCCGAGGGCCATGCCGAGCACGGTCTGCTCGTCCAGCACGGTGTCCACCACCCGTGAGGCCCCGAGCCGGCGCTGCAGCCCCCGGGTGACGCCGTAGACCCCGCCCTTGCGGGCCACGTCCTCGCCGAGCACGACCAGCTCGGCCCGCGCGGCACCGGCGTCCAGCAGGGCCCGGTTGATCGAGGCGGCCAGGGTCAGCCCGCCCTCCGCCTCGGGGAGCCGGTCACCGAAGACCCG
>JBAPWU010000134.1:0-4778 GCA_049283855.1 Kineosporiaceae bacterium | reverse complement strand
GTGACGCACCGGACGCCCGTTCCGCAAGCGTGCGCACCCGGCGCACCACCGCCGCCGCCGGGACCGGCCGGCCGCACCCGGCGATCCGCTCGCGACCACCGTCGTCTCCCGTGGCGGGTGGGCGGGGAGGGTGGTTGGCTGCTCACCATGCTGACCGGTCGGCTGGTGAGGCTGCGCGCCCGGACCCGCGAGGACGTCGAGACCCTCTACCCGATGACGCAGGACCCGGAACTGGGTTCGCTGACCGACGACCGCCCGTGGGCTCCGCGCTCGTTGCCGTGGTTCCAGGCCGACTTCGACCGACGCCAGAGCGACAAACCGGGTGAGACGTCCACGCGCCACGCCGGCTTCGCCGTCCAGCGCCACGACGACGCCGACGGCGTCTGCATCGGCGAGGTCTCGCTCTGGAACATCAACGATCATCAGCGGACGGCGCGCATCGGGATCACCCTGGCGCCCGGGGCCAGGGGCCAGGGGATCGGCCGGGACTGCCTCGAGGTGATCTGCCGCTTCGCCTTCGAGCTGCGCAACCTGGAACGGGTCCAGCTGGAGACCCTCGCGTGCAACGACGCGATGCAGCGGGCGGCCCGCGCCGCCGGCTTCACCGAGGAGGGCCGGCTCCGTTCGAACGCGTGGCACCTGGGCATGCGGGTCGACGAACTGATCTTCGGCCTGCTCGCCCCCGAGTGGCGCGCCGCCCATCCCCGCCCCTGATCGACACGTCGGGTGGGCACCCGCTGATCGGCGCGAGGAGCGGGACCTGGCAGGCTTGGCCCCGTGAAGACCGTTGATCCGGACGGGTTCGCCGGCGTCCTCCGGGACGCGGCTGCCCGCACTGCCCCCACCGCCCCCCGCATCGTCTTCTCCGGCAACCTGGCCACCCCCTGGACCGCGGTCCGGCTCACCGACCAGGCGCTGGAGCAGTTCACCCTCTTCGCGATCAACGGTCAGCCCGGCCTGCCCGACCGGGAGGGCGTCACCCTGGAGACCGCGTTCGTGGGCGCAGGGATGCGGCGCAAGCCGCACCTGCGCTACATCCCTGCCCGGCTCTCGCTGGTGCCGCGGCTCTTCTTCTCGACCCTGGCCCCCGACGTGGTCGTCATCCACACCTCCACCCCGCAGAACGGGCGGGTCTCGCTCGGGCTGGAGGTGAACATCCTGCCTGCGGCGATCGAGGCCGCCCGCGCCCGTGGGGGCACGGTGATCGCTCAACTGAACCCGCGGATGCCGTACACCTTCGGCAACGCGGAGATCAACGTCGACGACATCGACTACGCCTTCGAGGCGGAGGAACCACTGGCCGAACGCGCCCTCGGGGGGCTCGACGAGACCAGTCAGGCGATCGGCCAGCTGATCACCGCCCGGGTCCGGTCGGGCTCGACCCTGCAGCTGGGGATCGGCGCCGTCCCCGACGCGGTGGTCGGCCAGCTGACCCGGCACAAGAACCTGCGGGTCTGGACCGAGATGTTCAGCGACGGTGTGCTGGCGCTCGAGCGAGCGGGCTGCATGGACCCCTCCACCCCGCTGACCGCCTCGTTCCTGTTCGGCTCCCGGGACCTCTACTCCTGGGTGCACCGCAACCCGCGACTGCAGATGCTGCGCACCGAGGTCACGAACGAGCCGGCGAACATCGCCCGACACCCGGACATGGTCTCGGTCAACACCGCGCTGCAGGTGGACCTGTTCGCGCAGGCGAACGCATCGCGGATCAACGCCCGGATCTATTCGGGCTTCGGCGGCCAGACCGACTTCATCGTCGGTGCCCTGCACTCGCGGGGGGGCCAGGCATTCATGGCCCTGCGGTCATGGCATCCGAAGGCGAACGTCTCGACGATCATCCCGTTGATCGACGAGCCGGTGACCTCGTTCCAGCCGACCGCGGTCGTCACCGAGAACGGAGTGGCCGAGATCCGCGGACAGGACGAGAAGACGCAGGCCCGCAATCTGATCGAGCAGGCCGCCCACCCGCGCATCCGCGAGGAGCTCTGGGAAGAGGCCTACGAGCTGGGCCTGACCTGAGCCACTACACACAGTCATCACCGGGGAGCCCGTGGTCGGAGTCGAACCGACGACCTACCGCTTACAAGGCGGTTGCTCTGGCCACTGAGCTACACGGGCAGATCGTCGATGGTACCCGCCCCTGACGTCACCCCACGGGATGACTGTCGTCCCTGTCGTCACCACCGTCACACCCGTTTCGGGGCACCTCCCGCCCGACGGAGGGGAGCCCTCGGCTGAACGTCGCCCGGCTTTCACCCGTTCTGACGACCACGACCTGACCTCAGCACAGCGTGAATCTTCCTAAACTGCGAGTAATCGAGTAGGGGAGTCTCCTGTGAGCGCGCGCCGTGCTGGCCGACTGACCGCCGACCCGCTCGTCCGGCCCGGCAACACCGCGCTGACCGGCGAGAACGGATCGACCAGCCACCCCCTGCCGCCCCCGGCGGTGACCCTGGACTCGGTCCTGGACGCCGTCACGGTGGGTGTCGTCGTGCACGACGGTGACGGCGTGGTCCTGGCCTCCAATGCCGCCGCCCGCAGCATGCTCACCGGCCTGCCCGCCACGGTGCTCGCCAACGCCGTGACCCCGGTCGGACGCGAGCGTGGCGGTCCGCGCAGCTTCACCCTGAGCACTCCGCGCCCCGACGGCAGCGCCCGCCGACTGGTGGCCACCGCCGTCCCGCTGCCGCCCACCACGACCATCGAGTTGACCCAGGCGACGACCGACACCGCCCTCACCGAGGGCTGCGCCGGCGTGGTGACCACGCTGCGCGACCTTGCGATCGAGCGCCAGCCCGGCCAGAGCCCGCAGCGTTCGGCCCGCCCGGACGGCGAGTCGGCCACCCTGCGGCGCTCCCTGGCGATGGCCGAGCGCCGGCTGCGGGCCACGGTGGACAACTCCCCCGTCGGCTCGGCGCTGCTCACCCCCCACGGCCGCGTCCTGCAGGCCAACCGTGCTCTGGGTCGCCTGCTCGGGCGGACCGGACCGGAACTGGTCGGGATCGGCCTGGCCGACGTCACACACCCCGACGACGCCGGGCGGGAGGCGCCGCTGCACGAGCGGCTGCTGGCCCGGGCGATCGGCTCCTACGAGCTGGAGAAGCGGTTCCTCCGGCCGGGTGGGGACAGCGTCTGGGTGCGGGTCACGGTCACCCCGGTCTGCGACGACCAGGGCGGCGTGCTGCACCTGGTGATGCAGGCGCAGGACGTCACCGAGACCCGACTGGCGGTGGAGATGCTCACCCACCAGGCGATGCACGACCCGCTGACCGGGCTGGCCAACCGCGCGATGTGTGTGGAGAAGATCCAGCAGGCGATGCAGCGCAGCCGTCGCACCGGCACCTCGGCGGCAGTCCTGACCTGCGACCTCGACGACTTCCGGGTGGTCAACGACAGCGTGGGCCCGGGCTTCGGCGACGCGGTGCTGATCGAGATCGCGAACCGGCTGGCCCAGGCGATCGGTCCGCGCGACACCGTCGCCCGGCTGGCCGGCGACGAGTTCGTGGTGGTCCGCGAGGAGGTCTCCGGCGAGCCGGAGGCCGTCGAGCTCGCCCGGCGTCTGCTGGCCGCGGTCCGCGAGCCGGTGGAGGTGGACGGCCGGGTGGTGATGCCCACGGCCAGTATCGGGATCGCCGTCTCCGGCCCCCGGGACGAGGACCCGCTGCGGCTGCTCCGCGACGCCGGCACGGCGCTGCACCGGGCCAAGGAGCAGGGCCGCGGCAGCTGGCAGGTGATGGACGAGGACCTGCGCCGGCGAACCGTCGACCGCATGGACGTGGAGAGCCAGCTGCGCTCGGGGCTGGCTCTGGGCCAGCTGCGCCTGCACGTGCAGCCCATCGTCGATCTGACCAACGGCGACATCGTCGGCCGGGAGGCGCTGGTGCGCTGGCAGCACCCCGAGCGCGGCCTGCTGCCGCCGGCCCGGTTCCTGCCGGTGGCCGAGGAGACCGGCCTGATCGAGGACCTCGGCCGCTGGGTGATCGGCGAGGCCGCCCGGATCGCCGCCGCGACCCCGGAGCTCGGGTACGTCGCGATCAACGTCTCCCCCTCCCAGGTCCGCAGCAGCGGGCTGGCCGACGACGTCGAGGCGGCGCTGGCCACAAGCCGCCTGTCGCCGTCCCAGCTCGTGGTGGAGCTCACCGAATCGGTCATGCTGGGGGCCGCTCCCGACGGCCGTGCCCAGCTCGAACGCCTCGACGCGCTCGGCGTGCGCCTGGTCGTGGACGACTTCGGCACCGGCTTCTCGGCCCTGTCACACCTGCGGGATCTGCCGGTCTCCGGCATCAAGATCGACCGGAGCTTCACCCAGGGCCTGGGCAGGGACACCCACTGCGAGCGGATCGTCGAGGCCCTCACCGGGCTCGCCCAGGGGCTGGGCGTCGACCTGGTCGCCGAGGGGGTCGAGACCGAGCACCAGGCCGAGCTCCTGACCGGGATCGGCTGCCTGCACGCCCAGGGCTATCTGTTCGGCCGCCCGGAGCCGGCCGTCTTCCGACTCCCCTGAGCCCTCGCCCTGAGCCCTCACCGGAGCGCTCGCCGGAGGGCTCCGAACGAGGGCAGCGACGGGTCGAGCGAGGGCAACGACGGCAGGGCCGGGACGGCGTCCCGCGCGGTTCCCAGCGCGCCCCAGTCCGGGCTCGCACCTCCAGCGGCCACCAGCGCCGCGGCGACCAGCACGAACCCGAGCATCACCAGGAACCCGACATGCGCCCGGCGCCGCCGGGCCAGACCGAGGGCCATCCCCCGCGTCCCGCGGCGCAGCGCCATGCCGCCGGGCC
>JBAPWU010000133.1:0-3816 GCA_049283855.1 Kineosporiaceae bacterium | reverse complement strand
GCCTCGATCAGCTCGCTCGCCCAGCGCAGCAGGGCGACGTCGCGCACCGGCTGACCGCCGACCCGGGCGGTGGTGGGCCGGGGCACCAGGATGGTCCTGGTGGCCGGCTTGATCATCGACCCCCGGTAGAGCCGCTGCAGACGCATCTGCCCCGAGTCGGGCAGCTCGACCGGACCGAACCGGACCTGGTTGCCCTGCATCGCCACCTCGGTCAGTCCCGCCCGCCGGGCCAGCAGCCGGAACCGGGCCACCTCGAGCAGCCGCTCGGCCGGCTCCGGGAGCGGGCCGTAGCGGTCGACGAGCTCGGCCCGCACCGCCTCCAGCGCCTCCGTCGAGGCGACCTCGGCGATCTTGCGGTAGGCCTCGAGCCGCAACCGCTCCCCCGGCACGTAGGCGTGCGGCAGGTGCGCGTCGACCGGGAGCTCGACCTTCATCTCGGTGTGCTCGGCCTGCTCGACGTCGCCGCGGAACTCGGCCACGGCCTCGCCGACCAGGCGCACGTAGAGGTCGAAGCCGACCCCCTCGATGTGCCCGGACTGCTCTCCGCCCAACAGGTTCCCCGCGCCGCGGATCTCCAGGTCCTTCATCGCCACGTGCATCCCGGCGCCGAGATCGGTGTGCTGGGCGATGGTGGTCAGCCGGTCGTGGGCGGTCTCGGTCAGCGGCCGCTCGGGCGGGTAGAGGAAGTAGGCGTACGCTCGCTCCCGGCCGCGCCCGACCCGCCCGCGCAGCTGGTGCAGCTGCGAGAGGCCGAGCATGTCCGACCGCTCCAGGATCAGCGTGTTGGCGTTCGAGATGTCCAGCCCGGTCTCCACGATCGTGGTGCAGACCAGCACGTCGAACCGCTTCTCCCAGAAGTCGACGATCACCTGCTCGAGCAGGTGCTCGCCCATCTTGCCGTGCGCGGTGGCGATCCTGGCCTCGGGCACCAGCTCGCGCAGCCGGGCCGCGGCCTTCTCGATCGAGTCCACCTTGTTGTGCACGTAGAAGACCTGGCCCTCGCGCAGCAGCTCGCGCCGGATCGCGGCGGTGATCTGCTTCTCCTCGTAGGCACCGACGAAGGTGAGCACCGGGTGGCGCTCCTCCGGCGGCGTGGCCAGGGTCGACATCTCCCGGATCCCGGTCACCGCCATCTCCAGGGTCCGCGGGATCGGGGTCGCCGACATGGCCAGCACGTCGACGTCGGTGCGCAGCTGCTTCAGCTTCTCCTTGTGCTCGACCCCGAACCGTTGCTCCTCGTCGACCACGACCAGGCCCAGGTCCTTGAACCGCACCCCGGCCGAGAGCAGCCGGTGGGTGCCGATCACGATGTCCACCGATCCGTCGGCCAGGCCCTCCAGGGTCTCCTTGGCATGGGCGTCGGACTGGAACCGGGACAGCCCACGGACCACGACGGGGAAGTTCTGGTACCGCTCGGTGAAGGTCTCGAAGTGCTGCTGCACCAGCAGGGTCGTCGGCACCAGGACCGCCACCTGCTTGCCGTCCTGCACCGCCTTGAACGCCGCCCGGACGGCGATCTCGGTCTTGCCGTACCCGACGTCGCCGCAGATCAGCCGGTCCATCGGGATCGGCTTCTCCATGTCGGCCTTCACCTCGTCGATGCAGGCCAGCTGGTCGGGGGTCTCGATGTAGCCGAAGGCGTCCTCCAGCTCGCGCTGCCACGGGGTGTCCGGGCCGAAGGCGTACCCCGAGCTGGCCATCCGCGCCGAGTAGAGCCGGATCAGCTCGGCGGCGATCTGGCGCACCGCCTTGCGGGCCCGGCCCTTGGTCCTGGCCCAGTCCCCGCCGCCCATCCGGTTCAGCTGCGGCGCCTCACCGCCCACATAGCGGGTCACCTGGTCCAGGGAGTCGCTGGGCACGAACAGGCGGTCACCCGGCTGGCCGCGCTTGCTCGGCGCGTACTCGATCACCAGGTACTCGCGGGTGGCGCCGGCCATGGTGCGCTGGATCATCTCGACGTAGCGGCCGACCCCGTGCTGCTCGTGCACCACGTAGTCACCCGGGCGCAGCTGCAGCGGGTCGACGATCGCCCGCCGGCGGCTGGGCAGCCGGCGCATGTCCTTGGTGGCGGAACGGGTTCCGGCGATGTCCGATTCGGTGAGCAGGGCGATCCGCAGCTCGTCGGCGACGAAGCCGTGCTCGATCGGGGCGGTGGTCACCTGGACCAGGGCGGGCTGGAGCGGGGCCTCGAGCGCCGCCACCAGCCGGGCCGGGACGTCGGCGCCGGCGAGCACCTCGACCAGGCGCTTCGCCGGCCCGGTCCCCTCCGTGGTGGCCACCACGGACCACCCGTCGCGCGCCATCGCCCGCAGGTCGGCCAGGGCCCGCTCGATCTCGCCCCGGTAGCCGACCACCTCGCGGGCCCCGACCGTGATCACCTGCGGGTCGAGGGCATCGCCGAGGCCCGCGCCGTCCGCCGGTCCGTCGAGCTCGGCGTCGCGGGACAGGGAGGTCAGCGACCACCACGGAACGCCGGTCTCGATGGCGTGCCCACGCACCTCGGCCAGGCCCGTGTAGCTGCCCGCCTGCAGGTCGAGCGCCGACAGGTCGACCGGCACCGCGTTGCCGGCCGAGGCGTTCGCCCACGACGCGGCCAGGAACTCCTCGCTGGTGGCCACCAGGTCGTGCGCCCGGCGACGGACCTTCTCCGGGTCGATCAGCACCACGTGGGTGTGCTTGGGCAGCAGGTCGAGCAGCGGCTCCATCCGTTCGACCAGCACCGGCGCGAGCGACTCCATGCCCTCGACCACGATGCCCTCGGCGAGCCGGCCGAGCATGTCGGCGACCCCGGGCAGCGACTCGGTGAGCGCGCGGGCCCGCTCGCGCACCTCGTCGGTGAGCAGCACCTCCCGGCAGGGCGGGGCCCACAGACCCGACGGCGCCACCTCGAGCGAGCGCTGGTCGGCCACCGAGAACCAGCGCACCTCCTCGACCGTGTCGCCCCAGAACTCCACCCGCAGCGGGTGGTCCTGGGTGGGCGGGAACACATCCAGGATCCCGCCGCGGACGGCGAACTCACCGCGCCGCTCGACCATGTCGGTGCGCGTGTAGGCCGCATCGACCAGGGCCTGCACCACCGCGTCCAGCGAACGCTCGTCACCGGCGACCATCGTGACCGGCTCGAGCTCGCCCAGCCCGGCCACCACGGGCTGCAGGACGGCGCGGACCGGCGCGACCAGCACCCGGATCGGCCCGGCCGCCGGGTCGGTCGCGCTCGGGTGGGCCAGCCGGCGGAAGACCGCCAGTCGCCGTCCCACCGTGTCCGAGCGCGGGCTGAGCCGTTCGTGCGGCAGCGTCTCCCAGGCCGGCAACTCGGCCACAGCCTCGCGGGGCAGGTAGCTGCGCAGGGCGGCGGCGACGTCCTCGCTCTCCCGGCCGGTCGCGGTGACCACGAGCACGGGCCGGTCGGCACCACGCGGCTCGGCGTCGGCGATCGCGGCCAGGACCAGCGCCCGGGCGCCCGGCGGAGCCACGATGTCGAGCAGGCCGAGCCCCCCGGTGCGGGCCGCCTCGATCACCTGGCCGAGCCCGGCATCGGCACGGACGGCGTCGAGCAGGCCGGTCAGGGTCATGCAGTAGTTCTAACCCGTCGGCCCGACCTGCTCCTAACCGGCGACCGACCGGCGACCGACCGGCGACTCGGTCGGCCACCGCGCCGACGCCGTCCGCTTCGCCAGGATTCAGGTCTGGAACCAGGCCACGGACCGGCTGACGGTGCCCGAGCCGCCCGGCGACGACGACCCCGGACGCCCGGACGGGCCGGGGGAGCGGCCGGGCGCGAAACCGCTCGGCCTCGGCGAGGGCGCGACCGGAGCC
>JBAPWU010000132.1:0-2663 GCA_049283855.1 Kineosporiaceae bacterium | reverse complement strand
GCGTTGGGTCAGAGGATCAGCTGGCAGCGGCCACGCGGCGGCGCCGTCCGGTGGAGTAGGCCTGCTCGCGGTCGTCCTCGCCGAGGCCGCCCCACACGCCGTAGGGCTCCCGCACGGCCAGGGCGTGCTCGCGGCACTGCTCCAGGACGGGGCAGGTCGCGCAGATGGCCTTGGCGGCGTTGTCGCGCTTGCGCCGTGCCGGACCGCGCTCGCCCTCGGGATGGAAGAAGAGCGTGGGGTCCGCCTCGCGGCAGGCTCCATCGAGCTGCCACTCCCACAGATCGGCCACCGGCCCCGGGAGTCGGGAGATCTCTGCCATCGAAGTCCACCTTCTGGTCCGGTCCGCCAGTGCGGATGCCCTGGTTCGCGTTGTGGAACGAGTGCGGCACCCAAGGAGTGCCCAGATCGGGGGGCCGGTCAAACGTGTGACGTCATCGACGTCGATCCGAAGGCTCAGGTTACCCCGGCGCCGTGACGACAAACCCTCAGCACAGGGGTGCGCATGACATCCCGTCGGGAAGGGGTAAGCCAGTGGCAACCGTGCTGGTTTGTGACGATTCGGCACTGGTCAGGGAGTCTCTGCACCGGATGCTCGCGAGCGTTCCGGGCATCACCCGGGTTGTCGACGCCTCATCCGGGGAGGAGGCGCTCGCGCGCTGGCCGGTCGAACGCCCGTCCCTGGTGATGATGGATGTCCGCATGCCGGGCATCGGTGGTGTCGAGGCAACTCGGCGTCTGCTCGCCCGGCACCCCGATGCTCTGGTACTCATGGTGACGGTGGCCGAGGATGCCGATGGTGTGGCACGCGCAGTCGCGAGCGGCGCGCGGGGGTATCTTGTCAAGGACGCGACTCGGGAGGAGATGGCCGCGACCGTGGTGCACGCTTTGTCGGATGCCGTCTGGCGCCGTCCGATCCCCGCTCCGCGCGCCGTCGAATCCGGGGGGTCCGCGCCCGCTCTGACCGAGAGGGAGATGCAGGTGCTCACCGGGATGAGTCGCGGGCGCAGCAATGCCGAGATCGGCAAGGAGCTGTTCCTGTCCGAGGACACCGTCAAGACGCATGCCCGTCGCCTCTTCCGCAAACTGAGTGCTGCCGATCGCGCCCAGGCCGTTGCCGTCGGCTTCCGCTGGGGATTGGTGCGCTGACACGTGGGCCCGGGGAGCCATGATCGACAGCGAGGTCAGCACATCGCCAGCGGAGATGTCGCCTCCGACGGCCTGCACGTAACGCAGATGCCGGGTCGTCCGATGACATCTTCGGATGGCTCCGAGGGCCTTCAGCGTCTCGCGGCACTGGCTACCGGTGGTGACCGTCGGGCGACGGAGGATCTCTTGGGCGTCGTCCACACGATGGTCCATCGCTACTGCCGTGCGCGCCTGTCCCGGTATCCGGGGCACTCTGCGGATGACGTCGCCCAGGAGGTCTGCATCGCTGTGCTCTCTGCCCTGCCCCGCTACCGCGACGAAGGCAAGCCGTTCGAGGCCTTCGTCTACAAGGTCGCGGCCAACAAGGTGGCAGACACCCAGCGCTACTCCTACCGCCATCCCCAGACCCAGTCCGAGATCCCCGACGTGATCGACCTGACCGATGGTCCGGAACAGCTCGCGCTGCGCAACGTCGATGTCCAGGAAGCACGGGCCCTGCTGGACCAGTTGCCCGAGACCCTGCGCGAACTGATGGTGCTGCGGGTCGGGGTCGGCCTGTCGGCCGAGGCCACCGGCCGGGCGCTCGGGATGAGCGCCGGCGCGGTGCGCGTCGCTCAGCACCGTGCCCTGCTCCGCCTGCGCGCGCTGGCAGCGGCACAGCCGGCCCGGGAGACGCTATGACTCCACTGCCGCGCCGGCCGGAGAGCGCGCCTCCCGACGCCCTTCCTGACATCGTTGCCCTCGCCGACACCGACCTGCTGCTGGACCGGCTGGGCGAGCGGGCGCCGTTCACCGACGACCTCGATGACCCGATCCTGGCCGCGCTGGCCGTCCTCGCCGCCGACGTCGACCTCGACGAGGTCGCCCCGCAACGGACCCGGCGCATGCTGCAGCAGCACGGCCTGTGGCCGCCGCCGCTCGATGCCACCGTCGCGTCGAGCGGGCGCACCATCGAGCTGCCCGACGTGGGGCTGAGTCCGTTCGAGGAGCTCATCTCGCCTCGTTCCGGCTCGCTCTCACCTCGTTCCGGCCCGCGCGCGCCGATGTCCCGTGCTCAGACGTCGGCCTCCCAGGAACGCAGATCGCCGAGCCACGGGTCGGCCGCGCCGGCCGAACCTCGCCCGATCGTGGGAATCCGGCTCGTCCCGGCGCTGGCCGCCGCGGGCGCCGCCATCGTCCTGTCGATGGGTGCCGCCGCGGCGCTGACCCAAGGCAGGTCGGTCAACCCCGCCGCCGCCTTCTCCACGATGGTCGAGCAGATCACCGGCCAGAGCCCGTCCGGCCACGATGCCGGGAACGAGGTCGGCTCGAAGAAGACGGGTGCCGACGCGGGGGCGCCGCCCGGTGCCGGTGCCGACGCGGGGGCGCCGCCCGGTGCCGGTGCCGACCCTGCGTCGCCGGACGTCGGAGCGTCGATGACCCCCACCGGCGTCCTGGCCTCGGCGACGCCGTCGGTGCTGGCCCGGCTGGCTGACACGGTGGTCGGGGACGGTCCGGCGGAGGGCACGACGCCGACC